>CAUTTK010000003.1:0-50673 GCA_963541475.1 uncultured Streptococcus sp.
ATGACTTTGTCCATGTCCCAGAAGGTCTTGGAATTGAGAGGAGTTCCTTCACGAGCTTCTACAAGAGTTTGTTCGTATTGTTTTTGAGCTTGTTTAGCGAGGTATAAAATCTTCTTATAGCCACAATTCTGTCTTCTTTTAGGGCAGCCATTACAGACAAAGGGAGCCTTATCGAGTAAAGGGCAGGGAAGGTTATCACACGTATCAAACGTCTCATACTTAATTCCACCATAAAAATCCGTTTTAGACTAATTTCCACTTTGGTCAGGCAAGTGGAAGTTACTTTGAGAAGTTACCTACTTTAAAAATCTACTAAAATATCTTGAAAATATTGGAAAAGTATGGTAGAATGAAAAATGTCGTGTGAACGATAATACTCATTCTTGATGAATTGTGAAGCAGTTGCCCTTGGGTCGTTTTGCGAGTTGAAGTCAAGAAGAGGAAAAAAACAAAAAGGAGAAATACTCATGGCAGTAATTTCAATGAAACAACTTCTTGAGGCTGGTGTACACTTTGGTCACCAAACTCGTCGCTGGAACCCTAAGATGGCTAAATACATCTTTACAGAGCGTAACGGAATCCACGTTATCGACTTGCAACAAACTGTAAAATACGCTGACCAAGCATACGACTTTATGCGTGATGCAGCAGCTAACGATGCAGTTGTATTGTTTGTTGGTACTAAGAAACAAGCAGCTGATGCAGTTGCTGAAGAAGCAGTACGTTCAGGTCAATACTTCATCAACCACCGTTGGTTGGGTGGAACTCTTACAAACTGGGGAACAATCCAAAAACGTATTGCTCGTTTGAAAGAAATCAAACGTATGGAAGAAGATGGAACTTTCGAAGTTCTTCCTAAGAAAGAAGTTGCACTTCTTAACAAACAACGTGCACGTCTTGAAAAATTCTTGGGTGGTATCGAAGATATGCCTCGTATCCCAGATGTTATGTACGTAGTTGACCCACATAAAGAGCAAATCGCTGTTAAAGAAGCTAAAAAATTGGGAATCCCAGTTGTAGCGATGGTGGACACAAACACTGATCCAGATGATATCGATGTAATCATCCCAGCTAACGATGACGCTATCCGCGCTGTTAAATTGATTACAGCTAAATTGGCTGACGCTATCATCGAAGGACGTCAAGGTGAAGATGCAGTAGCAGTTGAAGCAGAATTTGTAGCTTCAGAAACTCAAGCAGATTCAATTGAAGAAATCGTTGAAGTTGTAGAAGGCGATAACGCTTAATTTATATAAATAGTAATTACCTAGGAGGGCGGGGCTTAGCCCAGCTCTCCTATTTTTAAAAAATATAGGAGAATCAAAATGGCAGAAATTACAGCTAAACTTGTAAAAGAGTTGCGTGAAAAATCTGGTGCTGGTGTTATGGACGCTAAAAAAGCATTGGTTGAAATGGAAGGCGATATCGAAAAAGCGATTGAATTGCTTCGCGAAAAAGGTATGGCTAAGGCAGCTAAGAAAGCTGACCGTGTTGCCGCTGAAGGTTTGACTGGTGTTTATGTCAATGGTAACGTTGCAGCAGTAATTGAAGTAAACGCTGAAACTGACTTCGTTGCGAAAAACGCTCAATTCGTTGAATTGGTAAACGCAACAGCGAAAGTGATCGCTGAAGGTAAACCAGCTAACAACGAAGAAGCACTTGCTTTGACAATGCCTTCAGGTGAAACTCTTGAAGCTGCATACGTATCTGCAACAGCAACTATCGGAGAAAAAATCTCATTCCGTCGCTTTGCTTTGATTGAAAAAACAGATGCACAACACTTCGGAGCATACCAACACAACGGTGGACGTATCGGTGTTATTTCAGTTGTTGAAGGTGGAGACGAAGCACTTGCTAAACAATTGTCAATGCACATCGCAGCGATGAAACCAACAGTTCTTTCTTATAAAGAATTGGATGAGCAATTCGTTAAAGATGAGTTGGCACAATTGAACCACGTTATCGACCAAGACAACGAAAGCCGTGCAATGGTTAACAAACCAGCTCTTCCACACTTGAAGTATGGATCAAAATCTCAATTGACTGATGAGGTGATCGCTCAAGCTGAAGCTGCTATCAAAGCTGAATTGGCTGCAGAAGGCAAACCAGAAAAAATCTGGGACAAAATCATCCCAGGTAAAATGGATCGCTTCATGCTTGACAACACTAAAGTTGACCAAGCTTACACACTTCTTGCACAAGTATACATCATGGATGACAGCAAGACAGTTGAAGCATACCTTGAATCAGTTAACGCTTCAGTAGTTGAGTTCGCTCGCTTTGAAGTTGGTGAAGGTATCGAGAAAGCTGCAAACGACTTTGAAGCTGAAGTTGCAGCTACAATGGCAGCAGCCTTGAATAACTAATAATAAAAAGGAAGCCAAATTGCTTCCTTTTTTCTATGCAGTCGATCTTTATAGGGAGATGTTCCTATTTTTAAGGTATAAATAAAAAGCCCTATAATAAGGGCCAATTGTATTTAGGAGACTACACTTCAAATTCATAGAGTGCTGTAGAGAGATAACGTTCACCGTTATCTGGTGCTAGAGCAAGGACTTTTTTACCTGTACCTAATTTTTTGGCAATCTCAATGGCTCCGTAGATAGCTGCAGCTGAAGAAATCCCTACAAGGAATCCTTCTTTTCCACCAATTTCACGTCCGAGTGCTAGTGCATCGTCTGATGTTACACGAACGATACCATCATAAGCCTTTGTATCCAGTGTATCAGGAATAAATCCAGCTGAGATACCTTGAATTTTGTGTGGTCCAGGTTTTTCACCAGACAGAATAGCAGATTCGTCTGCCTCTACTGCAAAAACTTGAATGTTAGAATTTGCTGATTTGAGTGCATGAGAAACACCAGAAATCGTTCCACCGGTACCCACTCCAGCAACAAAGGCATCTAGTCCATCTTTACCGAAAGCAGCTAGTATTTCAGCTCCTGTTGTTCTTTCGTGTACTTCTGGATTAGCTGGATTGTCAAATTGAAGAGGAAGGAAACCATCACGTTCAGCAGCGATTTCTTGAGCCTTAGCAATAGCACCTTTCATTCCCTCGCTGCCAGGAGTTAGGACGAGTTCAGCGCCATAAGCTTGGATAATCTTACGTCGTTCCACACTCATAGTTTCAGGCATAACGATGACGACTTTATACCCTTTAGCAGCACCTACCCATGAAAGTCCAATACCAGTGTTTCCACTTGTTGCTTCAACAATTGTAGAACCTGGTTTCAAAATACCGTCTTGTTCAGCTTTTTCAATCATGCTAAGAGCAATACGGTCTTTTACAGATGAACCAGGGTTAAATGCTTCAAGCTTTACATAGACATCTGCGGCACCTTCTGGCACGATGTTGTTGAGTTTAACAATCGGAGTTTGACCGATTAATTCAGTAATGTTGTTATAAATAGACATATGAATACCTCTTTGTATAAGATATCTCTAGTATAACGCTATCTATACCATTTGTAAAATATAGAAATCCTATCGAAGCGATAGGATTTTTTTATATCACAGGTCTAAGCCATTAATTTTCAAGCGATTGTGGTAGGCTAATTCTAGTAAATATGTATAAAGTGGAACGATATCCGTTTTCTTAGGAAATTCAAATTTATGAGCACTAAAATGTTCATTATGTGCTTTTAGAAAGACATTTTCTAAATAAGTAATAGTAATTTCACTATCATCTATACCTGCTCCTGCAGTTTCCATTTCAACATTAATAATGTTCATCAAAAAGATTGATTTAATGGACATCTTACGACCAGTAGCGCCTTGTTTATCTGTAAAGATAATACGGATATTTGTAAATATAATTGAATCGCGAATCAGTTTATATCCACTTTGAATTTCTTCATTTTCTAGTAGATATTGTCCATATTCTTTGATAAGAGTTTCTTTGTTTTGCTCGCTAAAGTTACCAGCGAGTCCTTGAATGAATTTTCCAAATGCCATATTTTTCTCCTTTGTTTACACTAAGTTTACAGCAACTTCAACTTCGCGTAAACCTTGATCCGTTAAAGTGACTTTTCCATTAAAAAACTCTATAAGTGAAGCTTTAATATTTTCTTTTTCTTCTTTATCAACATAAATCATCGTATCGACTTGATCTGTAAAGTTTGTTTCAAGTTCCATAATATCATGTTCCTTAAGAAAGTTACTATACTCTTGGTACTGAGCGTAAGACATTTGAATAGCAATGCCAGCCTGTTCTTTTATTTCAATGATGCCAATTTCTTTGACAGCTAAGGCGACACTACCGGCGTAAGCACGAATCAGTCCTCCAGCGCCTAGTTTAATGCCACCAAAGTAGCGTGTCACTACCACACAGACATTGGTGAGGTTGTGATTTTCTAGTACACCTAGCATGGGAACGCCAGCAGTACCACTGGGCTCACCATCATCACTTGTACGTTTAATTTCACTACGTTCTCCAATAATAAAAGCAGAGCAGTTATGCGTCGCTTTGTAGTGTTCTTTTTTGATGGTAGTAATGAAGTCACGAGCCTCTTCTTCGCTATAAACACGCTTGGCATGACAGATAAAGCGGGATTTTTTGATTTCTTCTTGGACTTGACCGTCCTCTTTAATTGTTCTAAATTCCATGATTTAATTGTACTAAAAAATCATCTAAAGCGCTAGGTTTTTACGAATAAAGAAGTATGAAAGTAAATCCAAATTATCTCGGTCGGTTGTTTACGGAGAATGAATTAACAGAAGAGGAACGTCAGTTGGCGGAGAAATTTCCAGCAATGAGAAAGGAGAAGGGGAAATTTTTCTGTCAACGTTGTAATAGTACTATTCTAGAAGAATGGTATTTGCCTATCGGTGCTTACTATTGTCGGGAATGCTTAATTATGAAGCGAGTTAGGAGTGATCAAGCTTTATACTATTTTCCGCAGGAGGATTTTCCGAAGCAAGAGGTTCTTAAATGGTGTGGTCAATTAACTCCTTTTCAAGAGAATGTGTCAGAGGGGCTGATTCGAGCAGTAGACAATCAGGAACCAACCTTGGTTCACGCTGTAACAGGAGCTGGAAAGACAGAAATGATTTATCAAGTAGTAGCTAAAGTGATCAATGCGGGTGGTGCAGTATGCTTGGCTAGTCCTCGCATAGATGTTTGTTTGGAGCTGTACAAGCGCCTGCAAGATGATTTTGCTTGCGAGATATCTTTACTACACGGAGAATCAGAACCGTACTTCCGAACACCATTAGTTGTTGCGACAACTCATCAGTTATTGAAATTTTATCAAGCTTTTGATTTGCTGATAGTGGATGAAGTAGATGCCTTTCCTTATGTTGACAATCCTACGCTTTACCATGCTGTCAAGAATAGTGTAAAGGAGAATGGGTTGAGAATCTTTTTAACGGCGACTTCGACAGATGAGTTAGATAGGAAGGTTCTCATAGGAGAATTAAAACGATTGAGCTTGCCTAGACGATTTCATGGGAATCCTTTGATTATTCCTAAACCAGTTTGGTTATCGGATTTTAATCGCTATTTGGATAAGAATCGTTTGTCACCAAAGTTAAAGTCTTATATTGAGAAACAGAGAAAGACAGCTTATCCGTTACTCATTTTTGCATCAGAAATTAAGAAAGGGGAGCAGCTAAAAGAAATCTTACAGGAGCAATTTCCAAATGAGAAAATCGGATTTGTGTCTTCTGTAACAGAAAATCGATTAGAGCAAGTGCAAGCTTTTCGAGATAGAGAACTGACAATACTTATCAGTACGACAATCTTGGAACGAGGAGTTACCTTCCCTTGTGTGGATGTTTTTGTAGTAGAGGCCAACCATCATCTGTTTACCAAGTCTAGTTTGATTCAGATTGGTGGACGAGTTGGACGAAGCATGGATAGACCGACAGGAGATTTGATTTTCTTTCATGACGGGTTAAATGCTTCAATCAAGAAGGCAATTAAGGAAATTCAGCAGATGAACAAGGAGGCAGGCTTATGAAGTGTTTGTTATGTGGGCAGACTATGAAGACTGTTTTAACTTTTAGTAGTCTCTTGCTTTTGAGGAATGATGACTCTTGTCTTTGTTCAGACTGTGATTCTACTTTTGAGAGAATTGGAGAAGAGCACTGTCCAAACTGTATGAAAATAGGATTGTCAATAAAGTGTCAAGATTGTCAATTTTGGTGTAAAGAAGGAGTCGAGGTCAATCATAGAGCGATTTTTACTTACAATCAAGCTATGAAAGATTTTTTCAGTCGGTATAAGTTTGATGGAGACTTCCTTTTAAGAAAAGTTTTTTCTTCATTTTTAAGTGAGGAGTTGAAAAAGTACAAAGAGTATCAATTTGTAGTCATTCCATTAAGTAAGGAGAGATATGCTGACAGAGGATTTAATCAGGTTGAAGGTTTAGTTGAAGCAGCAGGGTTCTCTTTTCAAGACTTACTAGAGAAAAGAGAAGAGCGAGCCAGTTCTTCTAAAAGTCGTTCAGAACGCTTGGCAACAGAACTTCCTTTCTTTATTAAAAGTGGAGTTACTATTCCTAAAAAAATCCTACTTATAGATGATATTTACACTACGGGAACAACTATAAATCGTGTGAAGAAACTGCTGGAAGAGGCAGGTGCAGAGGATGTAAAAACATTTTCCCTTGTAAGATGAGGAAAAAATTTGCAAAAACAAAATGAAAGCGTTATAATGAAATCAGAAAAACAAAAATGTTTAGAAAGAAGGTACTCATATGATTAAATATAGTATCCGTGGTGAAAACCTAGAAGTAACAGAAGCAATTCGTGATTATGTAGTTTCTAAACTCGAAAAGATCGAAAAGTATTTTCAAGCTGAACAAGAGTTGGATGCTCGAGTTAACTTGAAGGTGTATCGTGAAAAAACTGCTAAAGTGGAAGTGACGATTCCGCTTGGCTCTATTACTCTTCGTGCAGAAGATGTGTCTCAAGATATGTATGGTTCAATTGACCTTGTAACCGATAAAATTGAACGTCAGATTCGTAAAAATAAAACAAAAATCGAGCGTAAAAATAAAAATAAGGTAGCAACTAGTCAATTATTTACAGATGCTTTGGTGGAAGATACAAATGTTGTCCAGTCTAGAGTTGTTCGTTCAAAACAAATTGATTTAAAACCAATGGATTTGGAAGAAGCTATTCTACAGATGGATTTATTGGGACATGATTTCTTTATCTATGTGGATGTTGAAGATCAGACAACCAATGTGATTTATCGTCGTGAAGATGGCGAGATTGGCTTGTTAGAAGTTAAAGAATCTTAATTTCAATATGTGTAAAGGTAGGTTTACTGAATTGTAAACCTCCTTTTTCTTATAATAGATGGAATTACTGATTACACTTTTAAAAAGTCGCTTTTTGGTGGTTATTATGGTATAATGGGTGCCAAGAGGTTTGGAATGAAAAAATTTTATGTAAGTCCTATTTTTCCCTTAATATTAGGAATAGTGGCGTTCGGAGTGCTATCTGTGCAACTTGTTTTTGTAACGAATACACTGGTAACGCTATTTCTTTTGCTACTTATTTTGGGTTCATATATTTTATTGTTCATCCATCAGAGAGATTACTATTCAAGGAGTGAAGTAGAACAAATCCAGTATGTAAACCATCAAGCTGAAGAAAGTTTGACAACCTTGTTAGAACAGTTGCCTGTTGGAGTTATTAAATTAGACTTGTCGTCAGGTGAAGTTGAATGGTTTAATCCTTATGCTGAATTGATTTTGACTAATGAAGTGGGCGAGATTGATGTTGCATTAATTCAAACAATTATAAAGGCTTCTGTGGGGAATCCAGGTTCTTATGCTACCTTGGGTGAGACTCGTTATTCGGTTCATATGGACAAGGTATCTGGAGTTCTTTATTTCTTTGATGTGTCTGGAGAATACGAAGCGACTGTTGAGTTAGTTACGAGTAGACCTGTTATTGGGATTGTCTCCGTTGACAACTATGATGACTTAGAAGATGAAACATCGGAGTCTGATATCAGCCATATTAACAGTTTTGTAGCCAATTTTGTTGCAGAATTTGCTGGGAAGCATGCTATGTTCTCTCGTCGAGTGAGTATGGACCGCTTTTATCTATTTACGGACTACACGGTGCTTGAGGGATTGATGAACGATAAATTTTCTGTTATTGATGCTTTCAGAGAAGAGTCGAAACAGAGACAGTTGCCCTTGACCTTAAGTATGGGATTTTCTTATGGTGATGGAAATCATGATGAGATAGGGAAAGTTGCTTTGCTCAATTTGAACTTGGCTGAAGTGCGTGGTGGCGACCAGGTGGTTGTCAAGGAGAATGACGAAACTAAAAATCCAGTTTATTTTGGTGGTGGGTCTGCTGCCTCAATTAAGCGTACACGGACTCGTACACGCGCTATGATGACAGCTATTTCAGATAAGATTCGGAGTGTGGATCAGGTTTTTGTAGTTGGTCACAAAAATCTGGATATGGATGCTTTGGGTTCTGCTGTAGGTATGCAGTTATTTGCCAGCAATGTGACTCAAAATAGCTATGCTCTTTACGATGAAGAACAAATGTCGCCGGATATTGAACGAGCTGTTTCATTCTTAGAAAAAGAAGGAGTTACGAAGTTGTTGTCTGTTAAGGACGCAATGGGGATGGTGACCAATCGTTCTTTGTTGATTCTTGTAGACCATTCAAAGACAGCTTTAACTTTATCAAAAGATTTTTATGATTTATTTACCCAAACCATCGTCATTGACCACCATAGAAGGGATCAGGATTTCCCAGATAATGCAGTCATTACTTATATTGAAAGTGGTGCAAGTAGTGCTAGTGAGTTGGTAACGGAATTGCTACAGTTCCAAAATTCTAAGAAAAATCGTTTGAGTCGTATGCAAGCAAGCGTCTTGATGGCTGGTATGATGTTGGATACTAAAAATTTCACCTCACGAGTGACTAGTCGAACATTTGATGTTGCTAGCTATCTCAGAACGAGAGGAAGTGATAGTATTGCTATCCAGGAAATGGCTGCGACAGATTTTGAAGAATATCGTGAGGTCAACGAACTTATTTTACAGGGGCGTAAATTAGGTTCCGATGTATTGCTAGCAGAGGCTAAGGACTCGAAATGCTATGACACAGTTGTTATTAGTAAGGCAGCAGATGCCCTATTAGCTATGTCAGGTATTGAAGCGAGTTTTGTTCTTGCGAAGAATACACAAGGATTTATCTCTATCTCAGCTCGCAGCCGTAGTAAGCTGAATGTACAACGGATTATGGAAGAGCTGGGAGGAGGAGGCCACTTTAATTTGGCAGCAGCTCAAATGAAAGATGTAACCTTGTCAGAAGCAGGTGAAAAACTGACAGAAATTGTATTAACTGAAATAAAGGAAAAGGAGAAAGAAGAATGAAAGTAATCTTTTTAGCAGATGTTAAAGGAAAAGGTAAAAAAGGCGAAATTAAGGAAGTACCAACAGGGTATGCGCAAAACTTTCTTATCAAAAAGAATCTAGCCAAAGAAGCGACTGCTCAAGCTGTAGGTGAACTTCGTGGTAAACAGAAATCTGAAGAAAAAGCTCACGCTGAGATGATTGCAGAAGCAAAAACAATTAAAGCCCAACTAGAAGCAGAGGAAACTATTGTAGAATTTGTTGAAAAGGTTGGTCCAGATGGCCGTACTTTTGGTTCTATTACCAATAAGAAAATTGCAGAAGAATTGCAAAAGCAATTTGGAATTAAGATTGATAAACGTCATATCCAAGTACAAGCTCCGATTCGAGCAGTTGGTTTGATTGATGTACCAGTGAAAATCTATCAAGATATCACAAGTGTGATCAATCTTCGTGTGAAAGAAGGGTAAATTTACACTTTCTTGACAAGATTGTAAAAGGAAGGGAAGTCTGATGGCAGAACTAGAAGAGTTACGAGTACAACCTCAAGATATCTTAGCTGAGCAATCCGTTTTAGGGGCTATCTTTATTGACGAGAGTAAGCTTGTTTTTGTGCGAGAATATATTGAGTCTCGGGACTTTTTTAAGTATGCCCATCGTTTGATTTTCCAAGCTATGGTCGATTTATCAGATCGTGGCGATGCTATAGATGCAACAACGGTTCGTACCATTCTTGATAATCAAGGTGATTTGCAGAATATTGGTGGCCTGTCTTACCTGGTTGAGATTGTCAATTCTGTGCCAACTTCTGCTAATGCGGAGTATTATGCTAAAATTGTTGCAGAGAAGGCCATGCTACGTCGATTAATCTCCAAGTTGACAGAGTCTGTCAATCAAGCTTACGAGGCTTCGCAACCAGCTGATGAAATCATTGCTCAGGCAGAAAAAGGGCTGATTGATGTCAGTGAAAATGCTAATCGAAGTGGATTTAAGAACATTCGAGATGTGTTGAATATCAACTTTGGAAATCTGGAAGCTCGCTCGCAACAAACGACCGATATTACAGGTATTGCGACAGGTTATCGTGATTTGGATCATATGACGACTGGTCTTCATGAGGAGGAGTTGATTATCTTAGCAGCTCGTCCAGCGGTTGGTAAGACAGCCTTTGCCTTGAATATTGCTCAGAATATTGGGACTAAGTTGGACAAAACGGTTGCTATCTTTTCGCTCGAAATGGGTGCGGAAAGTTTAGTGGATCGTATGTTGGCGGCAGAAGGTTTGGTGGAATCGCATTCTATCCGTACGGGGCAATTGACCGATGAGGAATGGCAAAAGTATACCATTGCTCAAGGCAATTTGGCTAATGCTAGTATCTATATCGATGATACGCCAGGAATTCGGATTACAGAGATTCGTTCACGTTCACGCAAACTGGCTCAAGAAACGGGTAATCTTGGTTTAATTTTGATAGATTACTTGCAGCTTATCACGGGAACCGGTCGAGAAAACCGCCAACAAGAAGTTTCAGAAATTTCACGTCAGTTGAAAATTTTAGCTAAGGAACTGAAAGTTCCAGTAATCGCTCTAAGTCAGCTTTCTCGTGGTGTAGAACAACGTCAGGACAAGAGGCCAGTCTTGTCTGATATTCGTGAATCTGGGTCTATTGAGCAGGACGCTGATATCGTAGCCTTTCTTTATCGCGACGACTACTATGAGCGTGGTGGTGAAGAAGAGGAAGGCATACCAAATAATAAGGTAGAAGTTATTATCGAGAAAAACCGTAGTGGAGCTCGCGGAACGGTGGAATTAATTTTCCAAAAAGAATACAATAAATTTTCAAGTATATCAAAAAGGGAGGAAATAAGATGACAGATGCATTTACAGATGTAGCTAAGATGAAAAAAATTAAAGAGGAAATCAAGGCGCATGAGGGTCATGTAATCGAAATGACCTTGGAAAATGGGCGTAAGCGCCAAAAAAATAGATTGGGTAAGCTAATTGAAGTTTATCCATCCCTATTTATCGTGGAATTTGGGAACGTTGAAGGAGATAAACAAGCTAATGTTTACGTTGAATCCTTTACTTACTCAGATATCCTTACAGAAAAGAATTTGATTCATTATCTTGACTAAAGTGAGAAATTTTCTCACTTTTTCTTTTTTCTCCGAATAATTTAAGTGAAGGCAATCTTCGATTTATACTCTTCGAAAATCAAATTCAAACCACGTCAGCTTCGCCTTGCCATACTCAAGTATAGCCTGCGTCTAGCTTCCTAGTTTGATCTTTAATTTTCATTGAGTACTATATTATTTTCAAGGAGGAAGAATGAAAGTTTTACCATTCAAAGTAACAGAGACAGGGTTTTCTTTTAGAAAATCAGTTAAAAAGGTTGTTCCTTTTTTAGTAGTAGGATTGATGCTAGCAGCGGGTGATAGTGTCTATGCCTATTCTGGAGGGAATGGATCGATTGCGCGTGGGGATGATTATCCTGCTCATTATAAAAATGGGAGTCAGGAGATTGACAAGTGGCGGATGTATTCTCGTCAGTGTACTTCTTTTGCAGCCTTTCGTTTGAGTAATGTCAATGGTTTTGAGATTCCGGCTGCTTATGGAAATGCAAATGAATGGGGCTATCGTGCTCGTCGTGAAGGCTATCGTGTAGATAATAGACCAGCTATTGGCTCTATTGCTTGGTCTACTGCAGGAACTTATGGTCATGTTGCCTGGGTATCAAATGTAATAGGAGATGAGATTGAGATTGAAGAATACAACTATGGAATAAGAGAATCTTATAACAAGCGCGTCGTGAAGGCCAATACTATGACTGGTTTTATTCATTTTAAAGATTTGGCTGGTGGCAGTGTTGGAAATAGTCAATCCTTAACTTCAACAGGGGGAACACATTATTTTAAGGCTAAGGCTGCTATCAAAAATCAGCCTCTAGCTAGCGCAACTGCGATTGATTACTATTATCCTGGGGAGAATGTTCATTATGATCAAATTCTCGAAAAAGATGGATACAAGTGGTTGAGTTATACGGCTTATAACGGAAGTCGTCGCTATATCCAGTTAGAGGGAGTGGCTTCGTCACAGAATTATCAGAATCAATCAGGGAATAGCTCTAACTATGGATCCAATAGTAGTTCAACTGTTGGTTGGAAGAAAGTAAATGGTAGTTGGTATCATTTCAAATCAAATGGCTCTAAATCAACAGGCTGGTTGAAGGATGGTTCTAGTTGGTATTATTTGAAATCATCTGGTGAAATGCAGACAGGATGGTTAAAGGAAAATGGTCTGTGGTACTATCTGGATAGTTCAGGGGCAATGAAAACAGGTTGGTACCAAGTCTCTGGTAAGTGGTATTATTCTTACTCTTCAGGCGCCTTAGCTGTTAATACGACGGTGGATGGTTACAGAGTAAATAGTAATGGAGAACGAGTATAGAAAATGGGAGTAGGAAATTTTTCCTGCTCTTTTCTGTAAGCAGTTTCCTTGACTTTTTTTTTGTTTTGCGCTATCATATGTCCATATAATATATGGGAGTCTGTGTACAGTCTGAGAGGAAGTGTTAAACTTCGACCGCACCTGATCTGGGTAATGCCAGCGTAGGGAACGATACTTAGTCTATTCTACACCTTTTCCATATATGGTAAAGGTTTTTCTTTTTATAAAGAGAAAAACGAGAAGAGGAGGTTGTTATGAAAGCAAGCATTGCCTTGCAAGTTTTACCCCTATCACAGGGGATTGATCGGATAGCTGTTATCGATCAGGTCATTGCTCATCTGCAAGTTCAAGAAGTGACTATGGTGGTGACACCATTTGAAACGGTCTTGGAAGGGGAGTTTGATGAGCTTATGCGCATTCTCAAAGAAGCGCTGGAAGTGGCAGGGCAGGAGGTAGATAATGTCTTTGCCAATGTCAAAATAAATGTAGGAGAGATTTTAAGTATTGATGAGAAACTTGAAAAGTATACTGAGACGACACATTAGTCTATTGGGCTTTCTCGGGGTCTTGTCAATTTGGCAGTTAGCAGGTTTGCTTAAACTTCTTCCCAAGTTTATCCTGCCGACACCTCTTGAGATTCTCCAGGCCTTTGTTCGTGACAGAGAATTTCTATGGCACCATAGCTGGGCCACCTTGAGAGTGGCTTTACTGGGGCTGGTTTTGGGAGTCTTGATTGCCTGTTTCATGGCTGTGCTTATGGACAGTTTGACGTGGCTTAATGACCTGATTTACCCTATGATGGTGGTCGTTCAGACTATTCCGACCATTGCAATAGCTCCTATTCTAGTTTTGTGGCTAGGTTATGGGATTTTGCCCAAGATTGTCTTGATTATCTTGACGACAACCTTCCCCATCATCGTCAGCATTTTGGACGGTTTTAGGCATTGTGACAAGGATATGCTGACCTTGTTTAGTCTGATGCGGGCCAAGCCTTGGCAAATCCTTTGGCATTTTAAAATCCCAGTCAGCCTGCCTTACTTTTATGCAGGTCTGAGGGTCAGTGTCTCCTACGCCTTTATCACAACAGTGGTATCTGAGTGGTTGGGAGGCTTTGAAGGACTAGGTGTCTACATGATTCAGTCCAAGAAACTGTTTCAGTATGATACCATGTTTGCTATTATTATTCTGGTATCGATTATCAGTCTTCTGGGTATGAAGTTGGTCGATATCAGCGAGAAATATGTTATTAAATGGAAACGTTCGTAGAATTAGAATGTCTCTGAAAAAGAAAAGAGGAAATCAAAATGAAAAAAACATGGAAAGTGTTTTTAACGCTTGTAACAGTTCTTGTAGCTGTTGTGCTTGTGGCCTGTGGTCAAGGAACTGCTTCTAAGGACAATAAAGAAGCAGAACTCAAGAAGATTGACTTTATCCTAGACTGGACACCAAATACCAACCACACAGGGCTTTATGTTGCCAAGGAAAAAGGTTATTTCAAAGAAGCTGGAGTGGATGTTGATTTGAAATTGCCACCTGAAGAAAGCTCTTCTGACTTGGTGATTAATGGCAAAGCGCCGTTTGCTATCTATTTCCAAGACTACATGGCTAAAAAATTGGAAAAAGGGGCAGGAATTACTGCCGTTGCAGCTATCGTAGAGCACAATACATCAGGAATTATCTCTCGTAAATCTGATAATGTAAGCAGTCCAAAGGACTTGGTTGGTAAGAAATACGGAACTTGGAATGACCCAACTGAGCTTGCAATGTTGAAAACCTTGGTAGAATCACAAGGTGGGGACTTTGAGAAGGTTGAAAAAGTACCAAATAACGACTCAAACTCTATCACACCGATTTCCAATGGCGTCTTTGACACTGCTTGGATTTACTACGGTTGGGATGGTATCCTTGCTAAATCTCAAGGCGTAGAGGCTAACTTTATGTACTTGAAAGACTACGTCAAGGAGTTTGACTACTACTCACCAGTTATTATCGCAAACAACGACTATCTGAAAGACAATAAAGAAGAAGCTCGTAAAGTCATCCAAGCTATCAAAAAAGGTTACCAATATGCTATGGAGCATCCAGAGGAAGCAGCAGATATCCTCATTAAGAATGCACCTGAACTTCAGGAAAAACGTGACTTTGTCATTGAATCTCAAAAATACTTGTCAAAAGAATACGCAAGCGACAAGGAAAAATGGGGTCAATTTGATGCAACTCGCTGGAATGCCTTCTACAAATGGGATAAAGAAAATGGTATCCTTAAAGAAGACTTGACAGACAAAGGCTTCACCAATGAATTTGTGAAATAATGACAGAAATAAGACTAGAACACGTCAGTTATGCCTATGGTCAGGAGAGGATTTTAGAGGACATCAATCTGAAAGTTACTTCAGGTGAAGTGGTTTCTATCCTAGGCCCAAGTGGTGTTGGAAAAACCACCCTCTTTAACCTAATCGCTGGGATTTTAGAAGTTCAGTCAGGGCGAATTGTTCTGGATGGTGAAGAAAATCCTAAGGGGCGCGTGAGTTATATGTTGCAAAAGGATCTACTCTTGGAGCACAAGACTGTGCTAGGCAATATTATTCTGCCCCTCTTGATTCAAAAAGTGGATAAGGCAGAAGCTATTGCCCGAGCGGATGAAATTCTTGCGACCTTCCAGTTGACAGCTGTACGGGACAAGTATCCTCATGAACTTAGTGGTGGGATGCGCCAGCGTGTAGCCTTACTCCGAACCTACCTTTTCGGGCACAAGCTCTTTCTCTTGGATGAGGCCTTTAGCGCCTTGGATGAGATGACCAAGATGGAACTCCACGCTTGGTATCTGGAGATTCACAAGCAGTTGCAACTAACAACCTTGATCATCACGCATAGTATCGAGGAGGCCCTCAGTCTCAGCGACCGCATCTATATCTTGAAAAATCGCCCTGGACAGATTGTTTCAGAAATTAAACTAGATTGGTCTGAAGATGAGGACAAGGAAGTTCAAAAGATTGCCTACAAACGTCAAATCTTAGCAGAATTAGGCTTAGATAAGTAGAAAAATAGGGAGTTGGTGAAGATTATCCTTTACCAGCGCCCTTTTTCTTTTAAAAATAAGAAAATTTCGGTATAATAGTCAAAGATAGTCAAGGTTTAAAGAGAGAGGTGGGTTTGTAATGAGATTTAAAAATACATCGGATCATATTGAGGCCTACATCAAGGCGATTTTAGATCAATCTGGTATTGTGGAGTTGCAACGGAGTCAGTTGGCAGATACCTTTCAGGTTGTTCCTAGTCAGATTAACTATGTGATTAAGACACGCTTTACGGAAAGTAGAGGCTACTTGGTTGAAAGTAAGCGTGGTGGTGGAGGCTACATTCGTATAGGACGGATTGAGTTTTCTAGTCATCATGAAATGCTCCGCGATTTGCTTTACTCAATTGGTGAGCGAGTCAGTCAAGAAATTTATGAAGATATTCTACAGCTTTTGGTTGAGCAGGAATTGATGACCAAGCAGGAGATGAATTTGCTGATGACAGTAGCTTTGGATCGCGTTCTAGGAGAAGAAGCTCCAGTTGTTCGAGCTAATATGCTACGACAGGTTATACAAGAGGTAGATAGAAAAGGGAAGTAAGATGAACTATTCAAAAGCATTGAATGAATGTATCGAAAGTGCCTACATGGTTGCTGGCCATTTTGGAGCCCGTTACCTAGAATCTTGGCACTTGTTGATTGCCATGTCCAATCACAGTTATAGTGTGGCAGGGGCGACTTTAAATGATTATCCATATGAGATGGATCGTTTAGAAGAGGTCGCTTTGGAACTGACTGAAACGGACTATAGACAGGATGAAACCTTTACAGAATTGCCGTTCTCCCATCGTTTGCAGGTTCTTTTTGATGAAGCAGAATATGTAGCGTCAGTGGTCCATGCTAAGGTGCTAGGGACAGAGCATGTCCTTTATGCGATTTTGCATGATGGCAATGCCTTGGCAACTCGTATCTTGGAGAGAGCTGGTTTTTCTTATGAAGATAAGAAAGATCAGGTCAAGATTGCTGCCCTACGTCGAAATCTAGAAGAACGTGCAGGCTGGACTCGTGAAGATCTCAAGGCTCTACGCCAACGCCATCGTACAGTAGCTGACAAGCAAAATTCTATGGCTAATATGATGGGCATGCCCCAGACTCCGAGCGGAGGTCTCGAGGACTATACGCATGATTTGACAGAGCAAGCGCGTTCTGGCAAGTTAGAACCAGTCATCGGTCGGGATAAGGAAATCTCGCGTATGATTCAAATCTTGAGTCGGAAGACCAAGAATAATCCTGTCTTGGTTGGGGATGCTGGTGTCGGGAAAACTGCTCTGGCACTTGGTCTTGCCCAGCGTATTGCTAGTGGTGATGTACCTGCGGAAATGGCTAAGATGCGCGTGTTAGAGCTTGATTTGATGAATGTCGTTGCAGGGACACGCTTCCGTGGTGACTTTGAAGAACGCATGAACAATATCATCAAGGATATTGAAGAAGATGGACAAGTGATTCTCTTTATCGATGAACTCCACACCATCATGGGTTCTGGTAGTGGGATTGACTCAACTCTGGATGCGGCCAATATCTTGAAACCAGCCTTGGCGCGTGGAACTTTGAGAACGGTTGGTGCGACCACTCAAGAAGAATACCAAAAACATATCGAAAAAGATGCAGCCCTTTCTCGTCGTTTCGCCAAAGTGACGATTGAAGAGCCAAGCGTGGCCGACAGTATGACCATTTTACAGGGTTTGAAGGCGACTTATGAGAAACATCACCGTGTGCAAATCACAGATGAAGCGGTTGAAACAGCCGTTAAGATGGCCCATCGTTACTTGACTAGTCGCCATTTGCCAGACTCTGCTATCGATCTCTTAGATGAAGCAGCAGCAACAGTGCAAAATAAGGCTAAGCATGTAAGAGCAGACGATTCAGGTTTGAGTCCAGCTGACAAGGCCTTGATGGATGGTAAGTGGAAACAAGCAGCTCAACTAATTGCTAAAGAAGAGGAAGTCCCTGTCTATAAAGACTTGGTGACAGAGTCTGATATTTTGACTACCTTGAGTCGTTTATCAGGTATTCCAGTCCAAAAACTGACTCAGACTGATGCTAAGAAATACCTGAATCTGGAAGCTGAATTGCACAAACGTGTCATCGGTCAAGAACAAGCAGTTTCAAGCATTAGCCGTGCCATTCGCCGCAATCAGTCAGGGATTCGCAGTCACAAGCGTCCGATTGGTTCCTTTATGTTCCTAGGGCCTACAGGTGTCGGTAAGACCGAATTGGCCAAGGCTCTGGCAGAAGTTCTCTTTGATGACGAATCAGCCCTTATCCGCTTTGATATGAGTGAGTATATGGAGAAATTCGCAGCTAGCCGTCTTAACGGAGCTCCTCCGGGCTATGTGGGTTATGAAGAAGGTGGGGAGTTGACCGAGAAGGTTCGCAACAAACCATACTCTGTTCTCCTCTTTGATGAGGTAGAAAAAGCCCACCCAGACATCTTTAATGTCCTCTTGCAGGTCTTGGATGATGGTGTCTTGACAGATAGCAAGGGACGCAAGGTTGACTTTTCAAATACCATTATCATCATGACGTCAAACCTTGGTGCGACAGCCCTTCGTGATGATAAGACAGTTGGTTTTGGGGCTCAGGATATTCGTTTTGACCAAGAGAATATGGAAAAACGCATGTTTGAAGAGTTGAAAAAGGCTTATAGACCTGAGTTTATCAACCGTATTGATGAAAAGGTAGTCTTTCATAGCCTGTCTAGTGATCATATGCAGGAAGTGGTGAAGATTATGGTCAAACCTTTAGTGGCAAGTTTGGCTGAAAAAGGCATTGACTTGAAATTACAAGCTTCCGCCCTGAAATTGTTGGCAAATCAAGGATATGATCCAGAGATGGGAGCTCGTCCACTTCGTAGAACCCTGCAAACAGAAGTGGAAGACAAGTTGGCAGAACTTCTTCTCAAGGGAGAATTAGTGGCAGGCAGCACACTTAAGATTGGTGTTAAAGCAGGCCAGTTAAAATTTGATATTGCATAAAAATGGAGAATCAGGAGCAATCTTGATTCTCTTTTTTTGCTAGTTTTTTATAAAAAATAATAAAAACTATTGACAAAACAAAAATATAGTTTATAATAAAAATATAGATAATGAAAATATCAAAAAATATAAAAAGGTAATGCGTTTATGAAAAAGAAAACAGCAGTAGTATTTGGAACCTTTGCCCCTCTCCATCAGGGTCATATCGATCTGATCCAGCGTGCGAAGCGTCAGTGTGACCAGGTCTGGGTAATCGTTTCAGGCTATGAGGGAGACCGAGGCGAGCAGGTAGGTTTAAGTCTTCAAAAGCGATTTCGCTATATCCGAGAGGCTTTTGGTGATGACGAGTTGACCTCTGTCTGCAAGTTAGATGAGACCAACCTTCCCCGTTACCCTATGGGCTGGCAGGAGTGGTTGAACCAAATGTTAGCAGAGATTTCCTATGATGAAACCCAGCAAGAACTAATCTTCTTTGTGGGAGAAGCAAACTACCAGCAAGAATTATCTAATCGTGGCTTTGAGACTGTTCTGCAAGAAAGAAAGTTTGGTATCTCAGCGACTATGATTCGAGACAATCCAAGCAAATATTGGAAATACATCGCTCAACCTTTCCAACGTCAGTTTACCAAGAAAGTGTTGATTATGGGAAGTGCCAGTAATGGGAAGACCA
Source organism: uncultured Streptococcus sp. (assembly GCA_963541475.1). Classification (GTDB taxonomy): domain Bacteria; phylum Bacillota; class Bacilli; order Lactobacillales; family Streptococcaceae; genus Streptococcus. The sequence continues at coordinate 19,504 of CAUTTK010000003.1, forward strand.
CTCTAGCCAAAGATTTGGCCAGATATTATGATGCGCCCGTCAGTCTGGAATACGCGCGTGAGTACCAGATTAAAAATAACGTCCGTGATGATGAATTGACTCCAAAGGATTACTATTATCTGCTCTTGGGGCAGTACGACCAGACCTCAAAGTTAATCGATAGCAATGCCAATAGGGGACTGGTGATAGCAGACACCAACTCCTTAGTAACCAAGGGCTACTATGATTATTACATGGAGACTGAGGATCAAGGGGATTTATCAGGAGAGACTTTTGATAATCTCTTTGCCTCAATCTTAGCTAAGGAAAAATGGGACTTGATTCTCTTTGTGCAACCTGTCGGCTCCTATGTCAATGACGGATTTAGAGATATGACCATGGCAGAAGACCATATTCGTCATAGTTTTTCCCAGCATTTGGACCAGATGAGAGAGCGATATTTAATGACAATTCCACTAGTTTATCTAGCTGAGGATTACCTAGGAAATTATGAAGCAGCAAAAGTGGCTATTGATGCTATTTACCAAGCAGATTAGGAGAAAATTATGAAAAAATTAACTGAAAAAATCACACAATTTATCGAAAACTTTAAAAATGTCCATGCAGAAGCCCGCAAGATTGGTTTTGTAGGAATCATGCGCCTGCTCTGGAAAGATCTCTTTGTCGGGCGTAGTATTTTCCAGTGGTTGTATCTTATCGCCTTGTCAAGTGTTCCCTTAATCTTGGAATTCACGCAAAATACAGAAAGTCATGACTGGATGAGCTTGTTTGCATCTTGGACTGGGATTGTCTGTGTTATCTTGGTAGCCGAAGGGCGTGCAAGCAATTATCTCTTTGGGGCCATTAACTCAGCAATCTACTTGATCTTGGCCATGAATGCAACTTTTTATGGCGAAGTTTTGACGACCGTTTACTTCTTTGTCATGCAGCCGATTGGTCTCTATGCTTGGCTGTCCAATCGTATCAATGATCAAGGAAAAGTAGAAGAATCTCACTTTGAAGCTAAGAAATTATCTGTGCTTGACTGGCTCAAGTACTTGGCCTTGACTGCCATTATCTGGATTGGTATGGGCTTGGCTTATCAAAGTATCCATAGTGCTCGCCCTTTCCGTGATAGTGTTACCGATGCGACCAATGGTGTTGGTCAGCTCTTGATGACACGTCTCTACCGTGAGCAATGGATTTTCTGGATTGCAACCAATCTCTTTAGTATCTACCTCTGGTGGGGTGAAAATATCCATATTCAAGGGATGTACTGGGTTTACACACTTAATAGTCTAGTGGGTTGGTACCAATGGACCAAGGCAGTTCGTAAGGAGGCATAAAATGACGGACACGATGATTCCAGCCGGGATGACGGAAAGAGAATATTTTGAAATGCATGCCAGTCAGGAGGAGTTTTTAGACTGGTACTTTGAGCAAGAACTTCCTCAATACGAAAAACCAAGTGTGACAGTGGATATGGTGGCCTACTGCTTTGTCGAAGGAAAAATCAAGCTCTTGCTAATCCGTCGCAAGGCTCACCCTTATCAAAACTGTTTGGCCTTGGTTGGAGGCTTTATGGATAAGGGAGAAGATGCTGCACATGCCTGTCAGCGTGAGGTGAGAGAAGAAGTCAATCTCGATCTTCCTTTGGAAAAAATCGAGCAATTGATGACCGTATCGACCCCAGGCCGTGATCCACGGGGCTGGACAGTGACCATTGCCCACTTGGTTTATCTGCCTAGTCGTGCATTAGAACTTGTTCAAGCAGGAGACGATGCCAAGGATGTCGTTTTCGTAGATGTCGATTTTCAGACAGGCAAATGCTTCTTAGAGGGAGTAGAGTTGGAGGAGCAAGCCTTCGCTTTTGACCATTATGCCATTATCCAAGAATCCATCAAACGAATCCAAGGCCGTCTCGACTGGAATCCGACCTTCCTTTATCTGCTGGAGGAGGAGTTCACTGTCTACGAAGGAACTGAACTGGTCAATCTTATCAACCCCGGTCGTCCAATCGTCAGCAATAACTTTCTCGTAAAATATGGAGAGTACGTAGAAGAGGTTGGACTCAAACGAGTGCCTAAAAAGAAACCAAGAAAAACCTATCGATTGAAATAAAAAGCGAGGTCGGGAAAAGTTCCTGACCTCTTTATGTACCATCATGAGATGGCTTTGCTGTTGCGAATGTTTTTAGGGATGGATATCTTTCTTAGAGTTGCTCATGATGTGAATGAATAAATCTTTGTATTTATATTTTAAATAGGTTTCGTGTAAATACAATAAAGCCACGTAGACAATCATAAAAACGATAGTTAAGAAGAAAAAATCAAATGTTGTTTGAGCGTAATGAGTAGCTGCCCCGTAAGAAGCGAAAGCATCTAAAATCAGCCAAGGAAGATACTTGAAATACTTATTTAGCATGAGAGTGCACCTCCTATATCTTATTTCAATGTTATTATATTCCTTTGTACTTAAAGTTGCAAGCGATTACACAAAAACAAATTCAAATTTTTAATAGAAAAATCTCCTGTTTTTCTGTTTTATTACGAATAGAAGAGTAGGAGGAGTAAATGTATCTAAAGTATTTAAGATTTTTAAAATAGTTTAGATAAATTGTTGACATATTTAAACCTCAATGTTACAATTGGGTTACAAAAAGATTTCTTTATATTTCTAAAATATTACAAAGGAGTAGAAAAATGAAAAAGAAAACCTATATCAAATTGATGGCAGCAACTGTATTGGCTTCTACCTTGCTATTAGGAGCTTGTGGAAATAAAAAGGAAACAACTCAAGCAAGCAGTTCTGCTAAGACAAGCCAATCCTCAAGTTCTAAAGCAGCTTCTTCTAGCAAAGAAAGCCAGACTCAGAAGTCCTCAAGTTCAGCTTCATCTGAAAAAACTAAGGCGTCTACTGACCAGTCTTCAGCAACTGCGACACCATCACAAGCGGCACCTGCACCAGAGCAAAGACAAGGTCAAGAGGTGTCTAATCAACAAGCAGCTAGTCAACAAACTCCTGTTCAGGCTTCTTCAACTCAACAGGCTCCTCAAGCCCAGTCTAATCAATCAAGCTATGATTCTACAACTGACCGCAAACTTCAAGACAAGCAAGCAGAGCAAAATAAACGCTACAAGGGTGTTTTAACCATGGTAGATGGTGATTTCTCAGCTGCAGCGGGCAACTGGAAGGGAGCTAATGGCGAAACTATTACAGTTTCATCAGGAGGTCAATTCACAGTAGAATCTGCTGATGGAAAGAAAGAAAACTACTCTATCAGAGGTTATTCTTATACTCTTGATGATGGCAAGTATAATGCCAAAATCGGTGGAGGAAAAATCATCCAAATTACAACAGGAGCGGATGGCAAGGTTTCCAGTGTTGCTTTGAATCAATAATAACGTTCAGTATTTGAATTTTTACAATCAAAAACCCGTCAACTTTAAGAGAGTTACGGGTTTTAAACTTTTAATCCTTATCCAACTGCAAGAGAGATTCAATCTCTGCCAGAGTGCTAGCTTGTGAAATGGCTCCACGGAGTTTGGCAGCGCCAGATGTTCCACGGAGGTAGTGAGGAGCGAGGCCACGGAACTCACGAACTGCGACATTTTCCCCTTTGAGGTTAATCAAGCGTTTCAAGTGCTCGTAGGCGATTTTCATTTTATCTTCAAAGGTCAAATCATGGAGGATTTCTCCTATTTCAAAGTAATGGTTGATTTGGTTGAAGAGGTAAGGATTTCCCATGGTAGAAGATTGTATCAGTTATATATCGAAAGAAAAAAGAATAAATTTAACTATAAAACCTGTCTTATTGAATGAAAAAATGGTAGAATAAACATCAATATCAAGTGAAATATGGAGTGCTACAAACAATGAAGTCAAAAATGTTTCGATTTTCTTTGATTTTGTTATTTATTTTCTTTTTTTATTTTTCATTTTCAATATTTAACCGAACGTATAGTGGAATCACCGTAGATAAACATGAGAATGAGTGGATAGTTAGACAAGTCCATAATCTGGGAAGCTTTGCAAATCATCAAGAGATAATAGGGTCATCTATTATACAAATAGACGGTCAGAATCCAGATAGTAATTTCTTATTATCTCGATTTTTAATTGTTGAACCGCTTCATTCTGTGACAGTGTTAGATAGAGGAATTTCAAAGACTTTAATAATAGAATCTGGGAGATCAAGCCAAATTATCTTTCTTGTTTTATCAATCATTGCTTTTCTGATTCTACTGTTATTTCGCTTATACATAAAAGGTAGAAGTAGAGGGAAAACTGGGAAACGATATTTTTATTTTATTATTTATACTAGTTTGATGTTATTATCGATTATTCCATCAAGTATAGGAGATGTATTTGGTCGTAGTCTATTAATTTCATACTTGACTTTATTTCCATTATTCATGGATATCTTCATTAGAGTGTTAGTCTTGAAGATAAAAGGTTCAACCATTTCTAACTTTTCTCGTATTATACTGGGCTATTCACTCATAACTCAACTTTTGTATGTCTATAATCTTATACAGCCCATTGATTTTTTGACCATCTTTTTTTCTAGGGGGGTATTTTATTTAGTATTTTTCTTTTTAGTTATCCTACTGTTAAAGATGCTTATAAATTACTCTCAGATAAGAGAAATGTTGCCAATTCATACCTTATTTTTAGCAGTTCTGGCCTTATTTCCTCTATTTTTTGGATATATTTTTCCGATTGGTAAGGAAGTTTCGTTTATTTATAGTATTCCTCTATTGTTGCTTATTTTGTTCTCTATTGTGAATAACTTGATACTAGAACGATTGATATATGTTGCTTGGAAGTGGAATCCATTCCTATATAACTTGATATTTGCCGTTTTTTTCACTAGTCTAATTATTCTTTTTAGTCTGCTATTAAGAGAATTTTCTCCAATTTTTTTCGTTCTTTACACTTTTCTTTTTTCGCTAGCTTTGTTACCTGAAATAAGGAAAATGATGTTGATTAGCCATAAAATGGAGGGAATCTTTAGTAGTTTTCATACTTTTGTAGCTAGTGAATTGGAGAGGGAAGAAATTGCAACGTTTATACATGATACTACAATTCAGAAGGTTATTTATTATAAAAAGCAGTTAGAAATTAGTGAACAAATTAATAGGGTAGCTTTATTAGAGATGTTGGATGATATTGTCTTTGAATTAAGAGATTTATGTTCCAATATCTATCCTTTAATGGTGCATGAATTAGGGCTGAAAGAATCTATTACTAGCATATTAAACCAATTCATGAAGATGGAAACTGTTTCGATTATGACAACTTTTTCAATAGATGAAGAAAAAGTTAATGATAAAGTGGGCACGTTTGTATTAAGGACAGTTAAAGAACTAGTAAATAATAGTATTCTTCATGGGAATGCTAGAGAAATTACTGTAGATTTATCTACAAAAGAAAAGATTTTATCAATTGAAGTTATAGATGATGGTATTTTTAAGGGAAACTATCAGTCTAATGAACATCATTTTGGTTTAAATAGAATTGTAAAGAAGGTTCATTTATTGGGGGGAACTGTTCAGATAAATATAGAACCTACAAGTGTGAAGATACGAATACCTATAGAAGGGAAGAAAAATGATTCGTTTAGTTTTGATTGATGATCACAGTTTAGTATTACAAGGATTGGAGAACTATTTTTTAAAGGAAGATGATTTTAAAATTGTTGGTTCCTATACAGAAGTAGCAGATTTACTTCTCTGTCTTAAGAATGAAAAGGTAGATGTGCTAGTTATGGATTTTATGTTGAAAGGAGTAACGGCATTTGATGTTATTAGTCAAATAAATAGATTTCTGAATACAGTTCCCAAGATAGTTCTTTTATCAGGATTTTATGATACTTTGTTACATAAGAGAGCGATGGATTTTGGGATTCAAGCTTTTTTACCCAAAGAAAGTTCTTATTTGGATGTTAAAAGTGCAATTTATGCTGTTTATAAGGGCAATCATGTTATCCCAGATGGTTTGTTAGAAAAGCAAGAAAATAATCTATTGACAGATACGGAGTTAAGTGTATTGGAACTTATTGTAAAAGAATATTCTAATGAAAAGATAGCAAATAGTTTATTTGTTAGCAGGAGAACAGTGGATACCCATGTTTCAAATATTTGTTCAAGGTTGGGAGTGACGAGTAGAGTTGGAGCTGTACGTGAGGCTATTCGATTAAATCTCGTATCTTTATAATTTATCCTAAAAAGGCAAGAAGGTTTTCGTAAATTACGGATTCTTTCTTGTCTTTTTTTGTTTAAGATAGAGTAAGTTTAACAGATTGGAGAAGGATATGCTAACAGTAGATTATTTACTTGGAGACAATAAAAATCGCTATTTTGGTAGAGGACATAAGAGAACGACTTATGAAGTTAAGTTGAAAAATATTTTAGAAGGGGTTGGGTCTCTTCATCAAGAAGGTTTGTGGTCTAGTAAACAATCTGAAATCGTACAGCAACACCTGAGTACATTAGATGGAATAGTATTAGCTCATTTATTTGGAAGTGAAATACTGAAAAGAATGGGAGTGAGCTTAAATCAGTATAGGTTAAGCCATTTTGAGATAAAGTCAGGAATAAAAGCTATAGAAGAATTGGTAAATTTAAAATTAGAATTACAAAATTTCAAAATGACGAACCAAGTAATTGAATTTGATTGCTTGGTAATGGATATGAAAGTTTGTTTAGACTATCAATTATTAGAATGTATGGAAAATGTAGTTGCTATAGGAGAACAAGGTAGAGATTTTTTATCAACGCATTTAAGAGATAGACAACATGATATATACGATGTTGAGTTTTCAGATAGTAGTATATCTTGTAAAGCAGAGCAAGTATTAATCAAAGATATTGAATATAGTGGTGTAGGTAGTCTAGAACAGAATGATTATAGTTTGTTAGAGCTTCTGATTATTTTTTCTCAAATGGCAGAGATGTTAGCCTACCATATCGAAGAGATATCTCGAGAGGAGAGCAATACCATGTGGATGAAGCAAGTAAATGCAGACTTGGATTCACCAATTTTGAACGGAGTAGTAGAACTTAGTGGTAGTGTTTCAAAAAATAGATTGTTAAAAATTAGAGAAGAACATTGGAAAATCTACGAAATGTCTGGGTATGATGTAGATCATAAGGTAGTCTTTAAAAGTAAAATAGCTCAAAAATTACCTGATGGAGGGGGACAGTGATGGGAAATAGAGAATTAAGGTTAGTCATATCAGGTACTTATTCTACGGGTAAGACAACAACTGCTACAGCTCTTTCGATTGCAACGGGACTTCCCTTAATCGACGCTTTGTCTGCGAGGGAAATTTTGACAGATTTATATCCTGGCAGAAGATTTCAGGATATGTCATCAACTGAATTAATGGCACTAGGGTTAAAGCGTTTTGAAGAGAGAATCCGTACAGAAGGAATTTTATACAAGGAACATGGAAGTTTTCTATCAGATGGTTCAGTATTGAATGAATGGATTTACGGGACTGTTCGAATGAGGGTAGGAATTAACCCAGGATCAGCATTCATTCATCGATTGATGAAATCTATTTTAGGTATTCCAGGTCGACGATTTTTCAAAAAATATTTGACTGCCTATGGGGTTGTCTCTAAGAATCATGCGAAATTGTGGTATACAGATGTTGTCCATCTACCAGTAGAGTTTGCAATGGATCCAGATGGGCATAGACCAGTATCTGAAGAGTATCGAAATTTATCAGATGAGGAATTATATGAAGCTTATAGGAATTTGGGTCTGACACCTTATTGTGTAAAAGGTAGTCAGAAAGAACGGTTAAATCAGATTATTCAACATTATGAGTTGCCAATAGTTGTTCCAGTAGATGAGGCTATTTCCTTAGCTGAAAAGGTTATACGAGAAAACAGGGAAGCAGTATCTAAACGTATCATAGAACAGTATGAAGAGCCTACATTAAAGGAAAAAATAAAATTTATGACAAGATATTAGGAGTATGTATGATTCAGTTTCAAAATATTAGTAAGATTTATAAGGTAGGAGAGCAAGAAGTTCGTGCTTTAGATCAAGTTAGTTTTTCTATTGAGAAAGGGAAATTTACAGTTATTTTAGGTCCATCAGGTTCAGGGAAAAGTACGTTACTAAATTTACTTGGTGGGATGGATCGTGCGACATCAGGAACCTTTATATTTGATGAGGAACTAGTAACAAAGTTTACGGATAAGGAATTATCTGCTTATCGAAAAGATAAGATTGGTTTTGTTTTTCAATTTTATAACTTAGTTCCAAGTTTAACAGCCAAGGAGAATATAGGTATTGCAGCAAATTTAGTGAAAAACAATAAAGAAATTGATATGTATTTAGATCAAGTTGGTTTACTTCATAGAAAAAATAATTTTCCTAATCAACTTTCTGGAGGTGAAATGCAACGTGTATCAATTGCACGGGCATTGGCTAAAGAGCCTAGTCTATTATTGTGTGATGAACCTACAGGAGCGTTAGATTCAAAGACAGGTAATAGTATTTTAACTTTATTGAAGGAAGTTTCTAGAAATGGGAATGCTGCAGTTGTAATGGTTACACATAATAGAGAGTTTGCTAAATTTGCAGATCGAGTTATATATTTGAAAGATGGAAGTATTGAAAAAATAGAGAATAATGAAGAGGTGCTGGGATGAGGTATCTTCATATAAAATTATTAAGAGATCTTCGGCAAAATTGGCAACAATTTTTCTCTGTTTTTCTGATGTCTCTATTAAGTGTATTAATCTTTGTAGGGCTACAAGGAGCTTGGCATGGACTTGAAAAGAGTCTAGAGAGTTATTTGAAACAATCTGAACTTCCTGTTGTTTGGGTTCAAGCGAGACAAATTGATGAATCAAAAATTAAGCAGGTTGAACTCTTATCTTCTGTTGAAAAAGTTATCAGTAAAAAGAAAGGCTTTGCTAATATTGTTCGTTTAGACAAGACTGACGGACGAATCAATCTTGAAACGATTACAGATAATCAACTGGTTACAGTAACAGAAGGAAGTCCTTTTTCTGAAGGAAAACAAGATTCGATTTGGATTGATGGGAATTATGCGAAGAAGAATCATTTACAGATTGGAGATTCAATTTCTATTTCATCAAGGGGGAAACAGATAGATTTAGAAATTATAGGATTTGTTCAGGCGACAGATAAGATTTATTTTACAGGTAGCATGGAATATATAGCTCCAAATCCTGACAATGATGCCTATGGTTATATTGCAGATAATGAAATCGCAAAAGGAATTCTGGGTTTATCGTCAGATAATGCCTTAGAAATTTACGGTTCTAAGGTAGATTTGCGAGGAGATTTAGAGTCTATTTTGGGGGGCGATTTAGTTTCTTATCACGATCAAAAAAGTTTAACTGAAATATCAGAAGCTACCGATCGAGTTGGGCAAATTAGAAACTTATCTTACCTATTTTCTTTTATCTTTATTTTGTTAGCTATTTTGGCTATGTTTACAACCATTCAGCGTTTGATTGATGGCCAAACAAAAGAGATTGCTGTATTAAAGGCTTTAGGTTTTTCAAATCAGGCTATCAGTTTACATTATATTTTATTTGGCTTAGTAGTAAGTTTATTAGGAAGTTTAGCAGGTTTTGCTATTTCTCCCTTGATGTCATGGTTTGTACTAGAAACTCAAAAGTCAATGTTTACACTTCCAAATTGGCAAATCTCTTATTCATCTTCATCAATAGTCGTTGGTATTGTAGTCATTATTATTTGTGTTTTAGCTGCCTATTTAGCTTCTAGAGAGTCAGCTAGAGGCTTACCAGCAATATTTTTAAGAGGTAAAGAAAAACTTGCTAAATCTGTCTTTGTGGAAAGATTTTCCTCTATCTGGCAACGAATTTCTTATCCTTCTAGATGGGCAATTCGTGATGCCTCGTTTAATCGTATTCGAGTTTTGATGGGAATCGTGGGAGTTGCAGGAAGTATGATGTTACTGATTGCTGGAATTGGTATGCCTGTGTCCATGAATCATCTTGTTGATAAGGCATACAATGAAGATTTTTCTTATTCAAAACGACTGACCGTAGCGGATTATACCACTTCTAAGTCTAGATATGGTGGGCAAGGTGTACAAATTTCACAGGCACATTTTAATCCAGATGATGGCTACAATCGTTTATTGATTATATTTGATGATGGAGATATGATCCAAGCAAAAACAGAGAGTGCTGATTCTTTGAAAGATGATGGTTTGTATGTAACTAGATCATTTGCCCGTTTAGCAGGTATTAAAATCGGAGATTTTTTAAATGTGACTCCCTATCAAGATGGTCATACTTACAAGTTTGAAGTAAAAGGGATTGTCACAAGTGAAACCAATCAAGGGGCCTATCTTCATGCTAGAGTCTTTGAAAAAGCAGGGGGAGATTTTACTCCACATACTTTATTAGTTGGGTCAGAGGTGGATCAAGATACTATTAAGCAAGACAAAGGTGTTCTATCTGTCATTGAAAAAGGGAGCCAAGAAAAAAATGCCTATGATTTTGTAGCTAGTTTGATGAGTGTATTTCTAATGATTATTGGCTTTGCCTTATTGCTTGTTATTATTGTTCTCTATAATCTGGGCTCTTTAAACTTTGTAGAGAGAATGAGAGACTATGCTACATTGCAAGTATTAGGATTTTCTAATCAATATCTACAGATGGTGACTCTTTTTGAGACTATACTGACTACCTTTATTGGGTGGCTAGTAGGAATTCCTTTAGGCATATGGTTTTTGAAAGAATATGTAGCAACATTTTCGACGATTCGAATTGAGTATACCGCTTATGTCAGTATGTATGTCCTTGCTTCTGCTACGTTATTGGTTTGGTTTACATCTTTAGGGACTGCTTATTTTATTAGTCTTCGTATGAGAAAGATTGACATGATTAGTGCTCTAAAGGGGGTAGACTAGTATAGTTAGTTCTGACTGAATCTATAGACCTTTATGAATAATTGTTAATCATCAGTTCTAAGGTTCAAATTTACCTATTTGTGTCTTGGTTCACTACATTACTGTATTCAAAATCCGTCAGCTCAATAAGAGTTGACGGATTATTTTATATTTATATTTGGGCTAAGAATTCTTCTGTAGTAAGAATTTGAGCAAACTCATCTTGTAGAGAGAGGAGATTAATCTCGTGGATAGTTTCAGGAGAGATGGCCTGGCCGTTTTTGTTAGATAGGGTAAAACTGGCAGTAGCATCTGCTAGTAAAGTGACTTCAAAACCAAGATTTGCTGCCATTCGTGTCGTAGTAGATACACAATGAGGCAACGTCAAACCAACAAGGACTAAATGACCAATCTGATTTTTTCGTAAATAGGCTTCAAGATTTGTTCCAATAAAGGCGCTATTAACCGTTTTTTGAAAGACAGGCTCGGAAGCAACTGGTTCAAAGCCACTTTTAAACTCCTGATTTTGTTTGTTATGAAATTGTGACTGGGGATTGTCAGATATGTGTTGAACATGTAAGACTGGAAGCCCGTGTTTACGAAAGTATGCCAGTACCCTCAATGCTTGTTGTTCAGCTTGAGGGTTGTTTCGTTCTCCCCAGATAGGTCTATCAAATGCTTTTTGCATATCGATAATCAGTAGAGCCGTATGAACCATTTTATGCCTTATCCAATTGCAAGAGGGCTTCAATCTCTGCTAGAGTGCTAGCTTGTGAAATGGCTCCACGGAGTTTGGCAGCGCCAGATGTTCCACGGAGGTAGTGAGGAGCGAGGCCACGGAATTCACGAACTGCGACATTTTCCCCTTTGAGGTTAATCAAGCGTTTCAAGTGTTCGTAGGCGATTTTCATCTTGTCTTCAAAAGTCAAATCAGGTAGGATTTCTCCTGTTTCAAAGTAGTGGTTGATTTGGTTAAAGAGGTAAGGATTCCCCATGGCAGCGCGGCCAATCATAACAGCGTCAGCACCGACTTCTTCGATACGTTGTTTGGCTTCTTGAACCGTACGGATGTCACCGTTGGCGATAAATGGAATCTTGGTCAAAGCTTGAGCGACTTTGTGAAGGGTCTCAAGATCTGCGTGACCTGTATACATTTGCTCACGGGTACGGCCATGCATAGCGAGGGCAGAAACACCTGCTGCTTCAGCAGCGAGGGCATTTTCTACTGCAAGAGATGGATCAGCCCATCCTGTACGCATTTTGACAGTAAGTGGGATATCAAGGACAGACTGGACCTTGTTGATGATAGAGTAAATCTTGTCTGGATCCTTGAGCCACATAGCGCCAGCTTCGTTCTTCACGATTTTGTTAACTGGGCAGCCCATGTTGATATCCACGATATCGGTCTTAGTGTTTTCTTGGATGAATTCTGCTGCGCGTGCTAGGCTGTCCTCATCGCTTCCAAAAAGTTGGATAGAAACTGGGTTTTCTCCTTCATCAATATGAAGCATGTGCAGGGTTTTTTCGTTGTTGTATTGGATTCCCTTGTCAGAGACCATTTCCATGACAACGAGTCCAGCTCCGAGCTCTTTTGCGATGGTACGAAAGGCTGAGTTGGTCACGCCAGCCATAGGTGCTAAAACAGTACGATTGGGAATCTCAACATTGCCAATCATAAAAGGTGTATTAAGATTTGTCACGAATGAGTTCCTCCAGGTCGTTTTCATCAAAGTTATAAGTTGTTTGGCAGAATTGACAAGTGATTTCTGCTCCGTGGTCTTCCTCTTTCATTTCCTGTAAGTCTGAGCTTGGAAGGCTAGCAAGAGCGTTCATAAAGCGTTCATGGCTACAGTCGCATTGGAAACGAATTTCTTCTTCAGAAAGACGCTTGTAGGCTTCGTCACCGTAGATTGCCTTGAGGAGGGCTTCGATATGGTCGTCGCTTTCCAGAAGGGTTGAGATAGCTGGCATTTCTTGGATGCGTTTTTCAAAACGAGCAATCTCTTCTTCCTTGGCTCCCGGCAAGACTTGAACTAGGAAACCACCTGCAACCTTAACCTTGTCTTCTTGGTCCAAAAGGACATTGAGACCGACTGCTGAAGGCGTTTGTTGGCTTTCAGTCAGGTAAAAGGCAAGGTCTTCACCAATTTCCCCAGAGATAAGGGGAGTCATAGAGTTGTAAGGATTTCCAGTACCGTAGTCTGTGATAACGAGGAATTGACCATTTCCAACAAAAGGTCCGACTAGAACTTCACCTGTTGCAGTCTTTTTGATGTCAACACCAGGATTTTGAACGTAACCTTTGACGTTCCCCTTGGTATCAGCGACGGTGATAATAGCGCCTAGAGAGCTAGAGCCCAGCACCTTAATGGTTAGTTTGGTATTTCCTTTTTCATTGGCTGCGAGAATCTGGCTAGCGATAAGAGTTCGACCAAGCGCTACAGTTGAGCTAGCTTGGGTTTGGTGTTTTTCTTGAGCAGTGCGGACGGTTTCTGTGCTATCAAGAACAAAAGCACGAAAGGCTCCGCTTTCTGATATAGTTTTAATAATTTTATCCATAGCTACTATTTTAGCATAAAAATGCCCAAAGGGGGAGCCGTGTGTTTGCTGATTTTCAGGACAATGGACCAGGAAATCAGCATGAAAATAAAAAGAGAAACAGATTATTTCAGCATTTGTAAGATTTATGCTATGCTTAAGGTAGAAAATGAAAGGGGTAACAAATGTATTTAGGAGATTTGATGGAAAAGGCCGAATCTGGCCAATTTTCAATCCTTTCCTTTCTATTACAAGAGTCTCAGACGACCGTCAAGGCTGTAATGGAGGAAACAGGATTTTCAAAAGCAACCCTAACCAAATATGTCACCCTACTCAATGACAAGGCTTTGGACAGTGGCTTAGAGCTGAACATCTCCTTAGAAGATGAAAATCTGCGCCTGTCGATCGGTGCAGCTACCAAGGGGAGAGAGATTCGGAGCCTGTTTTTGGAGAATGCTGTTAAATACCAGATTCTTGTTTATCTTCTCTACCACCAACAGTTTTTGGCCCATCAGCTGGCTCAAGAATTGATGATTAGTGAGGCTACGCTTGGTCGCCACTTGGCTGGTTTAAATCAGATTTTGTCAGAATTTGATTTATCCATCCAAAATGGACGGTGGCGAGGTCCAGAGCATCAGATTCGCTATTTCTATTTCTGTCTTTTTCGCAAGGTCTGGTCTAGTCAGGAATGGGAAGGTCACATGCAGAAATCAGAGAGAAAACAGGAAATTGCTACACTAGAAGAAATCTGCGGTGCAAGTTTGTCTTCGGGGCAGAAATTAGATTTGATTCTCTGGGCTCACATCAGTCAACAACGTCTTCGGGTTAATGCCTGTCAGTTTCAAGTCATAGAAGAAAAAATGCGAGGGTATTTTGACAATATTTTCTATCTTCGTTTGTTGAGAAAGGCACCTTCCTTTTTTGCTGGTCAACACCTTCCTCTAGGGACTGAGGATGGGGAGATGATGATATTCTTCTCTTTCCTTCTATCTCATCGTATTCTTCCTCTTCATACTATGGAGTATATTCTTGGTTTTGGAGGGCAGTTGGCAGATTTGCTGACGCAGTTGATTCAAGAAATGAAGAAGGAGGAGTTGCTGGGGGATTATACAGAGGATCATGTTACCTATGAACTCAGCCAGCTTTGTGCTCAAGTCTATCTCTATAAGGGCTATATTTTACAGGATCGCTACAAGTACCAGTTAGAGAATCGTCATCCATATTTACTGATGGAACATGATTTTAGGGGAACGGCAGAGGAGATTTTTCATGCCTTGCCCGCCTTTCAGCAGGGGACGGATTTGGATAAGAAAATTCTCTGGGAATGGCTCCAGTTGATAGAATATATGGCTGAAAATGGTGGCCAACATATGCGGATTGGTCTGGATTTGACATCTGGTTTTCTTGTCTTTTCAAGGATGGCAGCCATTTTGAAACGGTATTTGGAATACAATCGTTTTATTACCATTGAAGCCTATGACCGAACTCGGCATTATGATTTGCTGGTTACCAATAATCCGATTCATAAGAAGGAACAAACACCAGTCTATTATTTAAAAAATGACTTGGATATGGAAGATTTGGCAGGGATTCGTCAGTTATTATTCACTTAAAAGGCTTGGTTGTTCCAGGTCTTTTTTATGAAATTCACACAATCTCCTCACATTTTTTTAAAAATTAAAAAAAGTTGATAAACAAGAAAGCGCTTTATTTTGTATACTAGTTAGTGTAAAGAGGAGATATCCTCAAGATCATTATCAGGAGGACAGCACATGTCACAAGAAAAATACATCATGGCCATTGACCAGGGGACAACAAGTTCTCGTGCCATTATTTTCAACAAAAAAGGAGAAAAGGTTAGCTCGAGTCAAAAAGAGTTCACTCAGATTTTCCCTCAGGCAGGTTGGGTTGAGCACAATGCAAATGAAATTTGGAACTCTGTTCAGTCAGTTATTGCGGGTGCTTTCATCGAAAGTGGTGTGAAACCAAGTCAGATTGAGGCAATCGGGATTACCAACCAGCGTGAAACAACTGTCGTATGGGATAAGAAAACAGGCCTTCCTATCTACAACGCAATCGTTTGGCAATCACGCCAGACAGCACCTCTGGCTGAACAACTAAAAAGCCAAGGTTATGTGGAAAAATTCCATGAAAAGACTGGTTTGATCATCGATGCTTACTTCTCTGCGACCAAGGTTCGTTGGATTTTGGACCATGTAGAGGGCGCTCAAGAGAGAGCTGAAAAGGGAGAATTGCTCTTTGGTACCATTGATACTTGGTTGGTTTGGAAATTGACTGACGGTGCGGCTCACGTGACCGACTACTCAAATGCAGCCCGTACCATGCTTTATAACATTAAAGAACTTAAATGGGATGATGAGATTTTGGAAATTCTCAACATTCCAAAGGCTATGCTTCCAGAAGTTCGTTCTAACTCTGAAATCTACGGTAAGACAGCGCCATTCCATTTCTACGGTGGAGAAGTGCCAATCTCAGGTATGGCTGGAGACCAACAAGCAGCCCTCTTTGGACAGTTGGCCTTTGAACCTGGTATGGTTAAAAATACTTATGGAACAGGTTCTTTCATCATCATGAATACTGGTGAAGAAATGCAGTTGTCTGAAAACAACCTCTTAACAACAATTGGTTACGGTATCAATGGCAAGGTCTACTATGCTTTAGAAGGTTCTATCTTCATCGCGGGAAGTGCCATTCAATGGCTTCGTGATGGACTTCGCATGGTCGAAAATTCACCAGAATCTGAAAAATACGCTCGTGATTCTCACAACAATGATGAAGTTTATGTCGTTCCAGCCTTTACAGGTCTAGGCGCTCCATACTGGAACCAAAATGCTCGCGGTTCTGTCTTTGGATTGACTCGTGGAACAAGTAAGGAAGACTTTATCAAGGCAACTCTTCAATCAATTGCTTATCAAGTGCGTGATATTATCGATACGATGCAAGTGGATGCTCAGACAGCTATACAGGTCTTGAAAGTAGACGGTGGTGCAGCTATGAACAACTTCCTCATGCAGTTCCAAGCTGACATCTTGGGAATCGACATTGCACGCGCCAAAAACTTGGAAACAACAGCTCTAGGAGCAGCCTTCCTAGCTGGTTTGTCAGTAGGGTACTGGAAAGACTTGGATGAGTTGAAACTCTTGAACGAGACAGGAGAACTCTTTGAGCCATCTATGAACGAATCTCGCAAGGAACAACTCTACAAGGGTTGGAAGAAGGCTGTGAAAGCAACCCAAGTCTTTGCGGAAATCGATGACTAATACTCAATGAAAATCAAAGAGCAAACTAGGAAGCTAGCCGCAGGTTGCTCAAAGCACTGCTTTGAGGTTGCAGATAGAACTGACGAAGTCAGCTCAAAACACTGTTTTGAGGTTGTGGATAGAACTGACGAAGTCAGTAACCATACCTACGGTAAGGCGACGCTGACGTGGTTTGAAGAGATTTTCGAAGAGTATAATACTGAAAGAATAAAGCGACTTAGTTAGAAAGTGTGTAAATATGGAATTTTCAAAGAAAACACGTGAATTATCAATAAAAAAAATGCAGGAACGTACCTTGGACCTCTTGATTATCGGTGGAGGAATCACAGGGGCTGGTGTAGCCTTGCAGGCGGCAGCTAGTGGCCTTGAGACTGGTTTGATTGAAATGCAGGACTTCGCAGAAGGAACATCCAGTCGTTCAACAAAATTGGTTCACGGAGGTCTTCGTTATCTCAAACAATTTGACGTAGAAGTGGTATCAGATACAGTTTCAGAACGTGCTGTAGTTCAACAAATCGCTCCACATATTCCAAAACCAGATCCAATGCTCTTGCCAGTTTACGATGAGGATGGAGCGACCTTTAGCCTCTTCCGTCTGAAAGTAGCTATGGATTTGTACGACCTTTTGGCAGGAGTTAACAACACACCAGCTGCTAACAAGGTCTTGAGCAAGGAAGAAGTCTTGGAACGCCAGCCAAACTTGAAGAAAGAAGGTTTGGTAGGAGGTGGGGTTTATCTTGACTTCCGTAACAACGATGCGCGTCTCGTGATTGAAAACATCAAACGTGCTAACCAAGACGGTGCCCTCATTGCCAACCACGTTAAAGCAGAAGGCTTCCTCTTTGACGAAAGTGGCAAGATTACAGGTGTTGTAGCTCGTGATTTGTTGACAGACCAAGTCTTTGAAATCAAGGCGCGTCTGGTTATCAATACAACAGGTCCTTGGAGTGATAAGGTACGCAATTTGTCTAATAAGGGAACACAATTCTCACAAATGCGTCCAACTAAGGGAGTTCACTTGGTAGTGGATTCAAGTAAGATCAAGGTTTCACAGCCAGTTTACTTTGACACAGGTTTGGGAGATGGTCGTATGGTCTTTGTTCTCCCACGTGAAAACAAGACTTACTTTGGTACAACTGATACAGACTACACAGGTGATTTGGAACATCCAAAAGTGACGCAGGAAGATGTAGATTACCTACTTGGCATTGTCAACAACCGCTTCCCAGAAGCCAACATTACCATTGATGATATCGAAAGTAGCTGGGCAGGTCTTCGTCCATTGATCGCAGGCAATAGCGCTTCTGACTACAATGGAGGAAATAACGGTACAATCAGTGATGAAAGCTTTAACAACTTGATTGCGACCGTCGAATCTTATCTCTCTAAAGAAAAAACACGTGAAGATGTTGAGTCTGCTGTCAGCAAGCTTGAAAGCAGCACATCTGAGAAGCATTTGGATCCATCTGCAGTTTCTCGTGGTTCTAGCTTGGACCGTGATGATAATGGTCTCTTGACTCTTGCTGGTGGTAAAATCACAGACTACCGTAAGATGGCTGAAGGAGCTATGGAGCGCGTGGTTGACATCCTCAAAGCAGAATTTGACCGTAGCTTTAAACTCATCAATTCTAAGACTTACCCTGTTTCAGGTGGAGAATTGAACCCAGCAAATGTGGACTCAGAAATCGAAGCCTTTGCGCAACTTGGAGTGTCACGTGGTTTGGATAGCAAGGAAGCCCATTACCTAGCAAATCTTTACGGTTCAAATGCACCGAAGGTCTTTGCTCTTGCTCACAGTTTGGAACAAGCGCCAGGACTCAGTTTGGCAGACACTTTGTCACTTCACTATGCAATGCGCAACGAGTTGGCTCTTAGCCCAGTTGACTTCCTGCTTCGTCGTACCAACCATATGCTCTTTATGCGTGATAGTTTGGATAGCATCGTTGAGCCAGTTTTGAATGAAATGGGACGATTCTATGATTGGTCAGAAGAAGAAAAAGCAGGCTACCGTGCGGATGTCGAAGCAGCTCTTGCTAACAACGATTTAGCAGAATTAAAAAATTAAGAAAAAATAAAAGAGGTGGAGGGCAGGACTCCTAGTCTACCCTCTCCTTCTTTTTAATGGAGACAGAAAGATGATGAATGAATTATTTGGAGAATTTCTAGGGACTTTAATCCTCATTCTTCTAGGAAATGGTGTTGTTGCAGGTGTGGTTCTTCCAAAAACCAAGAGCAATAGCTCAGGTTGGATTGTGATTACTATGGGGTGGGGAATTGCAGTTGCGGTTGCAGTATTTGTATCTGGCAAGCTCAGTCCAGCTCATTTAAACCCAGCTGTGACCATTGGTGTAGCCTTAAAAGGTGGTTTGCCTTGGGCTTCCGTATTCCCATACATCCTAGCTCAGTTCGCAGGGGCTATGCTCGGTCAGATTTTGGTTTGGTTGCAATTCAAACCGCATTATGAGGCAGAAGAAAATGCAGGAAATATTTTGGCTACTTTCAGCACAGGACCAGCTATCAAAGATACTGTATCAAACTTGATTAGTGAAATCCTTGGAACTTTTGTATTGGTATTAACAATCTTTGCCTTGGGTCTTTACGATTTTCAGGCAGGTATCGGAACCTTTGCGGTGGGAACCTTGATTGTAGGTATCGGTCTATCACTAGGTGGGACAACAGGTTATGCCTTGAACCCTGCACGTGATCTTGGACCTCGTATCATGCACAGCATCTTGCCAATTCCAAACAAGGGAGATGGAGACTGGTCTTATGCTTGGATTCCTGTTGTGGGACCTGTTATCGGAGCAGCTTTGGCCGTTCTTGTATTCTCACTTTTCTAATTTAGAAAACAATTATGTTGATAGGGCTTGGGATGAAAATCTCAGGTTTTTTCTTTGAGTATAATCTCTTAGTACTATCCAACAACGATAATAATTCCTTCAAAAAGTAGGAAGAATAAAGGCAATAGCTTTTGCTTTTTCATGTGAAATACCTCACTTTTATTTTCCTCTATTTTATGTTAAAATATTAAAAATCAAATTTTAATTCCAAAGTTGGAAACAAAGATGGGAGCGCTACATGTCTAATTCATTTATCAAGTTGTTAGTCTCTCAATTGTTTGCAAATTTAGCAGATATTTTCTTTAGGGTAACAATCATTGCGAACATATACATTATTTCAAAATCAGTAATTGCCACATCACTAGTTCCTATTTTAATAGGGATATCCTCTTTTGTTGCTAGTCTTTTAGTTCCTTTAGTTACTAAAAGGTTAGCGCTAAATAGGGTTTTATCTTTATCTCAATTTGGAAAGACTATATTATTAACGATGCTGGTAGGAATGTTTACCGTAATGCAATTAGTAGCGCCTTTGGTGATCTATCTATTTGTTGTTGTAATTTCCATATTAGATGGTTTTGCAGCACCCGTTTCCTATGCTATTGTGCCGCGCTATGCGACCGATTTGGGCAAGGCTAACTCAGCCTTGTCAATGAGTAGTGAAGCTGTTCAATTGGTGGGTTGGGGATTAGGTGGACTCTTATTTGCAACAATTGGTCTCTTACCTACCACGTTTATAATTTTAATGTTGTATATCATTTCTAGCTTTCTGATGTTATTTCTTCCTAAGGCTGAAGTGGAGGTGCTAGAGTCAGAGACAAATCTTGAAATTTTGCTCAAAGGTTGGAAGTTAGTTGCTAGAGATCCTAGATTAAGACTTTTTGTATCAGCAAATTTATTTGAAATTTTCTCAAATACTATTTGGGTTTCGTCTATCATACTTGTCTTTGTAACTGAGTTATTAAATGAAACGGAAAGTTACTGGGGATATTCTAATACAGCATACTCTATCGGGATTATAATTAGTGGCTTCATTGCTTTTAGGCTATCTGAAAAGTTTCTTGCTCTTAAGTGGGAAAGTATTCTTTTTTCTCTTGTAGCTATGGCAATAGTGACACTGACTATTCTATATTTTCCAAACGCACAGATGTTTTTATTATTTTCAGCTTTAGTTGGTATGTTATCGCAACTAAAAGAAGTTCCTGAAAGTGTATTTCTTCAGGAAACAGTAGAGGAAAATAACTTGGTTAATGTCTATTCCGTTCTTGAAGTGATTTCGACACTAGCATTTTCAGTATTTGTTTTGCTAATGAGCTATATTACTGAGAGTTTTGGTATTAGCATCAGTTTTTGGCTATCGGCCATTTGTCTGATGATAGAAGCTATTTTAATTTATATCAGACGAGACTATTTTAAATGAGAGATCGGGTAAGAAGTCTTTAAAAATCAGAAAAGCGCATAGTATCAGGTGTTGAAACTTGATATTGTGCGTTTTTTTATGGGGCTATTTACTTCATTTTCTACTGAAATGGAGTTTTTACCTAGACTTCTCTACTTAAAATATTCATAGAAAAACTGCATAATCTTTAAAATTAGCTTAAATGCAGTGAAAATGTACGGTAAACAATTGAAAAATTACCCTATAAAATGGTACAATGGTAGAAAAATAAGCTAGTAAGAACCACTCTTATTTTAGCGAAAAATTACAGAAATGAATGGTTTTTCTTGATGAAACAGAGAAAAAAATTGTACCTTTTTCTTGGTCGGACAGCCTTGTATTTTCTTATATTTCTAGGGCTGCTTTACTTCTTTAGCTATCTTGGACAGGGTCAAGGAAGCTTTATCTATAATGAATTTTAACTTGAAGGAGAATCCCTATTGTGTCAAATAAACCAATAGTAGATATGATTGAAACCATTGAGCATTTTGCTCAGACACAGCCTAGCTATCCTGTTTATAATGTTTTGGGGCAGGAACACACTTATGGAGATTTAAAGGCTGATTCGGATAGTTTGGCTGCAGCCATTGACCAACTAAATTTGCCAGAGAAGTCTCCTGTGGTTGTTTTTGGTGGCCAAGAATATGAAATGTTGGCAACTTTTGTAGCTTTGACTAAGTCAGGTCATGCCTACATTCCAATTGATAGCCATTCGGCCTTGGAGCGAGTTTCAGCTATTTTAGAAGTAGCGGAGCCAAGCTTGATTATTGCCATTTCAGATTTTCCATTAGAGCAGGTTTCTACACCGATGATGACTCTAGTTCAGGTTCAAGAAGCCTTTGCTCAAGGGACTAGCTATGAGATTACGCATCCAGTCAAGGGCGATGATAACTACTACATCATCTTTACTTCTGGTACGACTGGTAAGCCTAAGGGAGTGCAGATTTCCCATGATAACCTCCTTAGCTTTACCAACTGGATGATTACGGACAAGGAATTTGCGACGCCAAGTCGTCCGCAAATGCTGGCTCAACCGCCTTATTCTTTTGACCTGTCTGTTATGTACTGGGCGCCAACTTTGGCACTTGGTGGCACGCTTTTCGCTCTTCCTTCTGCCATTACTCAGGACTTCAAAAAACTCTTTGCGACTGTCTTTTCATTGCCAATCGCTATCTGGACATCAACCCCTTCTTTTGCAGATATGGCCATGTTGTCTGAAGACTTCAACAGTGAGAAAATGCCTGGTATCACGCATTTCTACTTTGATGGTGAAGAATTGACGGTTAAAACAGCTCAAAAACTACGCGAGCGTTTCCCAAATGCCCGTATTATCAATGCTTACGGCCCAACAGAAGCGACAGTAGCCCTGTCAGCAGTTGCTGTGACAGACGAGATGTTAGCGACTCTCAAACGCCTACCAATCGGCTATACCAAGGCCGACTCTCCAACCTTTATCATTGATGAGGACGGCAAGAAATTGCCAAATGGCGAACAGGGAGAAATCATTGTTTCTGGACCAGCCGTTTCAAAAGGTTATATGAACAATCCTGAAAAAACGGCAGAAGCCTTCTTTGAGTTTGAAGGTCTACCAGCCTATCATACAGGAGATGTGGGAACTATGACAGATGAAGGCTTACTTCTCTACGGCGGACGTATGGACTTCCAGATTAAGTTCAACGGTTACCGCATTGAGTTAGAAGATGTCTCTCAAAACCTCAACAAGTCTTGCTTTATCGAGTCTGCTGTCGCAGTACCGCGCTATAATAAGGATCACAAGGTACAAAATCTGTTGGCCTATGTCATCTTAAAAGATGGTGTCCGTGAGCAGTTTGAACGTGATATCGATATTACCAAGGCTATCAAGGAAGATTTGACAGATATTATGATGTCTTATATGATGCCGTCCAAATTCCTTTATCGAGACAGTTTACCACTGACTCCAAATGGAAAAATTGACATCAAAGGATTGATTAACGAGGTGAATAAGAGATGATGGAGTTCTTTCAACAGCTTCCTCATTTAGAGCCATACGGCAATCCTCAGTATTTTGTCTATGTGATTGCTGCAACCTTGCCCATCTTTATCGGCCTCTTTTTCAAGAAACGCTTTGCCTGGTATGAAGTGTTGGTTAGTCTCTTCTTTATCGTCACCATGTTGGTAGGTGGGAAGACTAACCAATTGGCTGCCTTGGGTATTTACCTTTGTTGGGAAATATTGCTCCTGCTTTTCTACAAGCATTATCGAAAAAGTAAGGATGGAAAGTGGGTTTTCTACCTAGTTAGTTTTCTGTCCCTCCTTCCGATTATCTTTGTCAAGGTGCAGCCAGCTATCAATGGAACACAGTCTTTGCTTGGATTTTTGGGAATTTCTTACCTGACCTTTCGTTCGCTTGGGATTATCATCGAGCTGAGAGATGGAGTGATTAAGGATTTTACCCTCTGGGAATTCCTCCGTTTTCTTCTCTTCATGCCGACTTTTTCGAGTGGTCCAATCGATCGCTTTAAGCGGTTTAATGAAAATTATCAGACCATTCCTGAGCGGGATGAGCTGATGGATATGCTGGATGAATCTGTTCGCTATATCATGTGGGGCTTTTTGTATAAGTTTATCCTAGCTCATGTTTTAGGAGAGACCTTGTTGCCCCCTCTGAAGAATCTAGCCCTGGAGTCAGGTGGCTTCTTTAACCTCTATGCCTTGGCAGTTATGTATACCTTTGGTCTGGAGCTCTTCTTTGACTTTGCAGGTTATTCTATGTTTGCCTTAGCCATCTCAAATTTAATGGGAATTCGTAGCCCTATCAACTTTAATAAACCCTTTTTATCAAGGGATTTGAAGGAATTTTGGAATCGTTGGCATATGAGTCTCTCTTTCTGGTTCCGTGATTTTGTCTTTATGCGAATGGTGATGGTATTGACCAGAAAGAAGGTCTTTAAGAATCGAAATGTAACCTCAAGTGTGGCCTACGTTGTAAATATGCTGATTATGGGATTTTGGCATGGAGTGACCTGGTACTATATCGCCTATGGACTCTTTCATGGACTAGGCTTGGTCATCAATGACGCCTGGGCTCGCAAGAAAAAAACGCTCAATAAGGAACGGAAAAAAGCAGGGAAGGCTGCTCTACCTGAGAATCGCTGGATTCAGTTGCTTGGCATGGTTGTCACCTTCCATGTCGTCATGGTTTCATTCTTAATCTTTTCTGGATTTTTGAATGATTTATGGTTTAAAAAATAAAAGGAAATAAAATATGGATATCAAATCAGAAGTTATTGAAATTATTGATGAGTTGTTTATGGAAGATGTTTCTGACATGATGGATGAAGATCTTTTTGATGCAGGCGTCTTGGACAGTATGGGAACGGTTGAGTTGATTGTGGAGATTGAGAACCGTTTTGACATTCGTGTCCCTGTAACAGAGTTTGGTCGCGATGACTGGAATACAGCTAATAAAATCATAGCTGGTATTGTGGAGCTACAAAATGCTTAAACGCTTATGGATGATCTTCGGACCGGTCTTGATAGCTGGTTTGTTGGTTTACCTCTTGATTTTCTTCTTCCCTACTGGGAGTGCTCATGATATCATACAGGAAAAGCGATCGGCAGCAGCAACTACAATTGATAGTTTTAAAGAAAGATTTCAAAAAGTTAGGGCTTTGTCAGATCCTGATTTAAGATTTGTTCCTTTTTTTGGCTCGAGTGAGTGGTTACGTTTTGATAGTGCCCATCCTTCAGTATTGGCGGAAAAATACAATCGTTCCTATAGACCTTATTTGTTAGGTCAGAGAGGAGCCGCCTCTCTTAATCAGTATTTTGGGATGCAACAGATGTTACCGCAATTGGAAAATAATCCAGCTGTCTTTGTTATTTCACCTCAGTGGTTTAGTAAAAATGGATACGAGCCAGCAGCTTTTCAACAGTATTTCAACGGTGATCAGTTAACTAGTTTTTTAGAAAATCAGTCGGGAGATCAAGCAAGTCAATATGCAGCAAGCCGCCTCCTTCAACAGTATCCTCATGTAGCTAATAAAGACATGATTATGAAATTAGCTAAAGGGGAATCTCTTTCAGAAACAGATTATGATTTAGTTGCTTTAATGTCTCGTTTTAATGAGAGACAGTCGATATTCTTTGGTCAATTTTCTTTCAGAGGTTATGTCAACTACGATAAGCATGTAGTTAAGTATTTAAAAACCTTACCAGATCAGTTTTCTTATCAAGCCATAGAAGATGTTGTTAAATCAGATGCAGAAAAGAATACTTCTAATAATGATTTAGGAATGGAAAATTATTTCTATACTACGCAGATTAAGAAGGATTTTAAGAAATTAAAGGATTCTCAGAAAACTTATACCTATCTCAAGTCGCCAGAATATAATGACTTGCAGTTAGTGTTGACACAGTTTTCTAAATCCAAGGTAAATCCGATTTTTATCATTCCACCTGTTAACAAAAAATGGATGGACTACGCTGGTCTACGAGAGGATATGTACCAACAAACGGTGCAGAAGATTCGCTACCAGTTAGAAAGTCAAGGTTTTACCAATATAGCAGATTTTTCTAAAGATGGTGGAGAACCATTCTTTATGAAGGATACCATTCACCTTGGTTGGTTGGGTTGGTTAGCTTTTGACAAGGCAGTTGATCCTTTCCTATCCAATCCTACACCAGCTCCTACCTACCATCTAAATGATCGCTTTTTCAGTAAAGAATGGTCGCTCTACGATGGAGATGTCAAGGAATTTCAATAGATAATAATATGGAAGAGTTCAAGAATGAAACTGGTTTTCACGTTTTTTCTTGACTCTTTTTTTGCTTGTGATATAATTAACTGGTAAATAAAATTTCAAAGAATAGTATTTTTCTCTTAAAAAAGAGAAGTCCAAAAGGAAAGGAGTCAGATATGAGACAGCTAGCGAAGGATATCGATGCTTTTTTGAATGAGGTGATTTTGCAGGCAGAAAATCAGCATGAAATCCTAATAGGTCATTGCACTAGCGAGGTGGCTCTGACCAATACCCAGGAGCATATCCTCATGCTCTTGTCAGAGGAATCTTTAACCAATTCAGAGTTGGCCCGTCGCCTCAATGTCAGTCAGGCAGCAGTTACCAAGGCTATTAAGTCTTTGGTCAAGGAAGGGATGTTGGAAACATCTAAAGATCCTAAGGATGCGCGTGTAATTTTTTATCAGTTGACTGATTTGGCTCGTCCAATTGCTGAGGAGCATCATCATCACCATGAGCATACACTTTTAACCTATGAACAAGTGGCTACTCAGTTTACTCCAAATGAACAAAAAGTGATTCAGCGGTTTTTGACTGCTTTAGTAGGAGAAATCAAATAATGAGATATATTACGGTAGAGGACTTGTCCTTCTATTATGATAAGGAGCCTGTTCTTGAACATATCAATTATAGTGTTGATAGTGGGGAATTTGTGACCTTGACAGGGGAAAATGGAGCGGCTAAGACGACACTCATCAAGGCCAGTCTTGGAATCCTTCAGCCACGAATTGGAAAGGTGACTATTTCAAAGACAAATGCTCAGGGTAAGAAATTGAGAATAGCCTATCTTCCTCAACAGATTGCCAGTTTTAATGCAGGTTTTCCAAGTACGGTTTATGAATTTGTCAAGTCGGGACGCTATCCACGAAAAGGTTGGTTCCGTCGCTTGAATGCTCATGATGAGGAGCATATTAAGGCCAGTCTGGACTCAGTTGGTATGTGGGAACACCGAGACAAACGCTTGGGTTCTCTATCTGGGGGGCAAAAGCAGCGAGCGGTGATTGCACGTATGTTTGCCTCTGACCCAGATGTGTTTATCCTAGATGAGCCGACAACGGGGATGGATGCAGGAAGTAAAAATGAATTTTACGAACTCATGCACCATAGCGCCCATCATCATGGCAAGGCTGTGTTGATGATTACCCATGATCCTGAAGAAGTTAAGAATTATGCGGACCGCAATATTCATCTAGTCCGTAACCAAGACTCACCATGGCGTTGTTTCAACGTTCATGAGAATGATCAGGAGGTGGGCCATGCTTAGTTTATTATCATATGACTTTATGCAACGTGCCTTTCTAGCGGTTATTGCCATGAGTCTTTTCTCGCCAGTATTGGGAACCTTTCTTATCTTGCGCCGTCAGAGTTTGATGAGTGATACCCTCAGCCACGTCTCACTTTCAGGTGTAGCCTTTGGTCTGGTTCTAGGGATTTCTCCGACTGTTTCTACGATTGCCATTGTCTTGATTGCGGCGGTCTTTTTGGAGTATCTCCGTACGGTTTACAAGAGCTTTATGGAAATCGGGACAGCTATCCTCATGTCAACGGGTCTGGCTGTTTCTCTGATTGTCATGAGCAAGGGTAAAAGCTCTAGTTCTATGAGTTTGGATCAGTACCTTTTTGGTTCAATCGTGACTATCAGCGAAGAACAGGTCATTTCCCTCTTTGTCATTGCGGCGGTTGTTTTGATTTTGACTTTCCTCTTCCTTCGTCCAATGTATATCTTGACCTTTGATGAGGATACGGCCTTTGTGGATGGCTTGCCAGTTCGTACTATGTCTATTCTTTTTAACATGGTGACAGGGGTGGCTATTGCTCTTATGATTCCAGCAGCAGGAGCTCTTTTGGTGTCGACCATTATGGTCTTGCCAGCTAGTATTGCCTTGCGTCTGGGGAAAAACTTTAAATCAGTTATGCTGCTAGCCAGTGCTATTGGATTTTTGGGAATGGTAGCAGGACTTTACATTTCCTACTATGCAGAAACACCTGCCAGTGCAAGTATTACCATTATTTTTGTAACTGTCTTTTTACTCATTAGTTTAGTAAGACGTTTTATCAAATAGGAGACTAATGTGAAAAAAATTAGCTTATTGCTCGCCAGTCTATGTGCCTTATTTTTAGTGGCTTGTTCCAATCAAAAGCAGGCAGATGGCAAACTCAATATCGTGACAACCTTTTACCCTGTCTATGAATTTACCAAGCAGGTCGCAGGAGATACTGCTAATGTAGAACTTCTCATCGGTGCTGGTACAGAACCCCATGAATATGAACCATCTGCCAAGGCGGTTGCCAAAATCCAAGACGCAGATACCTTCGTTTATGAAAATGAAAACATGGAAACATGGGTCCCTAAATTGCTAGATACCTTGGATAAGAAAAAGGTCAAAACCATCAAGGCGACAGGTGATATGTTGCTCTTGCCAGGTGGTGAGGAAGAAGAGGGCGACCATGACCATGGCGAAGAAGGCCATCACCATGAGTTTGACCCCCATGTTTGGTTATCACCAGTTCGTGCCATTAAACTTGTAGAGCATATCCGTGATAGCTTGTCAGCAGATTATCCTGATAAAAAAGAGACCTTTGAGAAGAATGCTGCTGCCTATATCGAAAAATTGCAAGCCTTGGATAAGGCTTATGCAGAAGGCTTGTCTCAAGATAAACAAAAGAGCTTTGTGACTCAGCACGCAGCCTTTAACTACCTTGCCTTGGACTATGGACTCAAACAAGTCTCAATTTCAGGTCTCTCTCCAGATGCAGAGCCATCAGCTTCTCGTCTGGCTGAATTGACAGAGTATGTCAAGAAAAATAAAATCGCCTATATCTACTTTGAAGAAAATGCCTCACAAGCTCTGGCTAACACACTTTCAAAAGAGGCAGGTGTCAAAACAGATGTCCTCAATCCTTTAGAAAGTCTGACAGAAGAGGACACCAAGGCTGGAGAAAATTACATCTCTATCATGGAGAAAAACCTCAAGGCTTTGAAACAAACAACAGACCAAGAAGGCCCAGCAATCGAGCCTGAAAAGGCAGAGGATACCAAGACAGTTCAAAATGGTTACTTTGAGGATGCAGACGTCAAGGACCGCACCTTGAGTGACTATGCAGGTAACTGGCAATCAGTTTATCCTTTCCTTGAAGATGGCACGTTTGATCAAGTCTTTGACTACAAGGCTAAGTTGACTGGTAAGATGACCCAGGCTGAGTACAAGGCCTACTATACAAAAGGCTATCAGACAGATGTGACTAAGATTAACATCACTGATAACACTATGGAATTTGTTCAAGGTGGACAAAGTAAGAAATATACTTACAAGTATGTTGGTAAGAAAATCTTGACTTATAAGAAAGGCAATCGTGGCGTGCGCTTCCTCTTTGAAGCCACAGATGCTGACGCTGGACAATTCAAGTATGTTCAGTTTAGTGACCACAATATCGCCCCAGTTAAGGCAGAACATTTTCATATCTTCTTTGGAGGCACAAGCCAGGAAGCCCTCTTTGAAGAAATGGATAACTGGCCAACTTATTACCCAGATAACCTATCTGGCCAAGAAATCGCCCAAGAAATGTTAGCGCATTGATGAGAAATCGACTAGTTCATAAGAGCTAGTCGGTTTTTGGGTACTAGATGTCTAATACTCTTCGAAAATCAAATTCAAACCACATCAACGTCGCCTTGCCGTACTCAAGTACAGCCTGCGGCTAGTTTCCTAGTTTGCTCTTTGATTTTCATTGAGTATAACTTCTCATTATAGACCTTTCAGAACTTTAAACAATAAATAAAACTCTTGAAATCTTAGCGCTTGTGTGTTAGAATAAATTTAATGGGTAAGGTTCATTAGAACACCAAATCCCTTAACTATTGCAGTAGTTAAGGGATTTTTTGACGTATCTTAACGATTTAACGGGTGTTGGTAGGCTAGTCATTCGGTCTACTTCTTACCATCTAGCCATTTGCAGACGAAATACAAGATAATTCCTGCTATGACGTCCGCTACAATAGTAAGAACGAGCTCTGGGGCAAGGTTCATTAGTTTCACCTCCTCTCACGAACCGTAAGGAACGTAATCGGTAACCGATGACAAAAAATAGTATACCACAATAAATTTAGCTCATCAACCTCACTTAGTCTAGGCGACAAAGTCTTTAAAATCAGAAAACGTATAGTATCAGATGTATAAAATCTTGATGTTATATCAATCATAAAAGTGGATAGGAAAGTTTTCTGATTATCAGAATTCCTTCCTATCCACTTTTTTAAGATTGTAAGTTAGCCTAATTTTATATAGAATTAGCTTATTTATTTTATTTATCAAAACCTTGCAAGGCTTTTTGGCGTTCTTCTACTTGACCTTTAGCATCTAGTTTGTTACCAGCGTATACAGCTGATTCCCATGATCCGTACATTGGATTTGGGAAGATGATGAATTTTTCACCGAATTCTTTTTGCAATTCTTCAAGTTGTTTATCACGGTCAGATTCAGAAGTCTTAGAAAAATCTGCAAAGTCTACGAGGTTATCACCAAACAATAAGATAAGATTTGTTTTTTCTTGAACTTTTTGGCGACGACCTTCTTTGGATTTTACACCACTTTCTAAGAACATGAGATGATCACGTCCTTGAACAGGAATTCCTTCACTTTCAAGATTTTTAATGGTAGCATCTACTTGATTAGCTGAGCGGTCAGAAATATAGTAGATTTGGACACCGTTTTGATCAGCAAACTGAAGAAAATCCTTGGCACCTGGGACAGCTTTTGCTGAAGCTTTTTGAACCCAAACATCCCAATTTTCGGGTGTGAATGCTGTACCATCTTTGACATTTTGTACTTGATAAGGGCTATTATCTAGGACAGTTTCATCCAAGTCTAAAACGATAGAGTAAGGTTTATCTGATTCTGTTTTGAGCAATTCCTTTAGGTGATTTGTTGCAACGTTATAACCCTGTATGTATAAAGCTTTAGTTTCAGCTGATTTTTGATACCAAAGGGTTGACATAGTGTTTTCTCTTGACCGTAGTTGGTCATATGTCAATGTAATCTGATTATCAGATGAGCTATTATTGCTTGTCTGTGTTTCTGTAGACTTTGTTGCACAACTAGCCAATAAGACGACAGAAGTAAGTGCAGAAAGGATTGTAACAGTAGTTTTTGCTGTTTTCATGAAATATCTCCTATTCATTCATTTCAATAAATAGTATATCACGAGGGAAAAGTTAAGGCAAGCTATTCCCTGAATATGGATGAAGATAATGTAATGAAAAAAACGATTATTAACTTGAAATGTAGTTTTACCTCTAATTATTGACATTTCAGGAAAAATCGCAGTAAAAACTGCACAACCTTCTTTAAATGTGCTATAAATGGAACACAGCTTGCTATTCCCTTGAAATCAGTGGGTTTCT
>CAUTTK010000004.1:0-50329 GCA_963541475.1 uncultured Streptococcus sp.
GCTTGTAGAGGTTGTAATAACCATTGCCATTAACGATATTGACACGTTCAAGGATATATTGGTTGCCCGTGATATAACCACGTGAACGTGAAGTTGCTAGAATTTGTTCCAAGACACCGTCAGCGAAATCCCATGCAGAGTTATTACTATCATCAATAGCAGACTGGTTATAAGAAACACGACTGGCACTTCTTTGAATAGCAACTCCCTCACTTGATACGCCCATATTGACTTCACCATGAGAACTTCTAGTCTCATTTGAACTACTTGGGCTTGTCTCACTAGTAGTATTTGAGCTGGCTTGACTAGAGTTTGAACTGCTAGTTTGACTTGAACTTGAAGCACTTGTTTGCTGGCTCTTACCAAGGCTAATAGCCTTATCTAGCACTTTGTCAAGCTCCGTATTTCCAGTTTTAATGTCTGTAAATTTAGCATCAGATTTAGCTTTGACATTGGTATCCAGAACACCATCAACAATAGCTGGTTTCTCAAATTGTGCATTGACATCTTGAATGGCCTTGATTTGCATTGCTAGACTATCATACTTAGATTTGGCAAGCGTATGTTCACGACTACCTTCCAGCTTATCAAGCAAGGTTTTAAGTTGAGTCAGTTTATCAAACTGGCTATTTTTTAAAGCCGTTTTGTTGCTATCTGTATAGAAGCCATCATATAAATTATTAAATTCTTCCGCTTCTGCCTGTGAGTTTGTGGTTGATTGAGAAGTCTGGATTTCCTTGGTCGAACGAGCTACTTGACGATAAACATAATAACCAGTTCCAAGGATAAGAACTACTAAGGCTGCTAGAATACCGTAAATCACCCATTTCTTCTTACTTTTTTCATCTTCACTATCCGTAACTCGAGAAAATGTTGGAACTTCTTCCTCTCCAAACAATTGTACTTCTTCAGTCTCAAATTCTTCGGCAAGAGGGACTTCTGAAACGCGTATGAATTCTAAATCATCAAACTGACTCAATTCATTTTCTGAATCTGGAGAATGAACTCCTGTTTCCTCACGAAGCTCTTGAAGCAAATTATCCAGAGTCTGAGTCTCCTCTATCTCTTCTACCTCTTCTTTTTCAACTAAATCATCCTTGCTAAACTGACGCGTTTCAAATTTATCTGCCTCAATTTCATCCTTATGTTGTTTCACATACTTGTCCAAGATAGAATCTCCAGGCAATACACCTGCTTCCACCTCTTCATTTTTTCGCATGGCTTGTCCAACCGTTAGCTCTTTGGCATCATCAAAATCAAATTGCGGTTCTTGATGTTCCGCTTTATGACGATTACGTCTTTGATTACTCATGAGTTTTCCTTCCTACTTTACTTCCTGGCGTTTAACACGCTGACCAAAATATTGATATAAATCAACTTTTAAGGTTCCATTGTACAACTTACGCTTCTTATCTGCTTGACTACCGTACTTGGTCTCAAAAGCTTCATCACTAGTTAAGATAAATTTGCTCCAGGTTTTCAGAGGTGCAAATACTTGCCCCATTTCAGCATAAAGCTTGGTAACCCCTTCATCATCTGACAAACGTTCACCATAAGGCGGATTGGAAATAATCACTCCATTGATTTTATCAGAACGCAAATCCTGCACGCGCATCTGCTTAAAGGTGATATCTCCTGCAACCCCTGCTGCCTGGGCATTGGCTTTTGCAATTTCCACCATGCGAGCATCGATATCACAGCCCATGATATCCAGTTCCAGCTCACGATCCAGTTTTTTAGCTGCCTCTGTGCGCACTTCTTGGATCAAACGATCGCTAATCCAATTCCATTCCTCAAAGGCAAAAGAACGGCGCAGACCAGGCGCCATCTTTCTGGCAATCATAACTGCCTCGATACAGAAAGTCCCCGAACCACAGGTCGGATCAATCAGAGGCTTGTCTGGATACCAGTTAGAAAGTTGCAAAATGGCTGCCGCCATATTTTCCTTGATAGGAGCGCCACCTTTTTCCGTACGATAGCCACGTTTAAAGAGACTAGATCCTGTCGTATCAATCATGACAGTTGCTCTGTCTTTAAGAATAGAGACCTCAATCTTAAACTCTGGACCATTTTCCATCAGAGGAACACCTTCTGGACGAGCATAGTGTTTCTGCAATTTCTTGACAACAGCTTTCTTAGAAATAGCCTGCACACTGGGTTCATTGTGAAGTTTAGATTTAACACATTTAGCTTTTGAAATTGGGAACCGAGCTCCAAGTGGTAAATAATTTTCCCAATCTAAAGCGAAAACTCCCTGAAACAGCTCTTCAAAAGTCTTAGCTGGGAAAGTTCCTACGATAATCTTGATACGATCTGCTGCCCGAAGCCAAAGGTTGGTTTCAATAATGGCTCTCACGTCTCCTTGAAAACGAACACGTCCATTTTCAACCTGACAATCGTAGCCCAACTCTCGCACTTCACGTCCCACAACAGCCTCAAGACCCGCTGCAGCAGTAGCGATTAAATTAAATTCTTTTTTCATTTTCAGTCTTATAAGACCTTTCTATATGTCCACTTTAAAAAATGAGGTTGAGAAAGTTTTCTCAGCCCCAACCTATATGCAATTTTCTATAAGCCATGTTTTGTTCCAGAAGTGACTAGGACCACTTCCTTCGATAATCATCTGTCTACCACTAACAGCCTAGAGCTGATAGCAGTCAGAGTACTACGTTCGTTTCCGTGCACTCCATGCCCCGACCAAAATTTGGGTTGCTAGCTTGAGGGGTTTACCGCGTTCCACTCTCTCCGTTTCCAGAAAGACTCCGTCACTGTGGCACTTTCAAGCCTACTCTGGCCTATCCAAGGACTTAGCCATTTCAACTGCCGTAACGATTTCTCGTCCCTAGGCTTATGGATTCGCCTAGCACAAACACTACAGGCATCACAGCCTGTGCTAGCATGGACTTTCCTCATGAAAAGAAATTCTCTTCACGCGATTATCCAAAAATTGCACTTTTCAAATAAGCTCTTATAAATCAGAGTTATCCAAAATTTGTTTACCAAACACTTCTTTTTCGAGACGATTCAAGCGTTTCAAAATATCAAAATTCGTCATAGAGCCTGAAGTTGCCGCTTCAAGAGGCTCTGCTTGAACTGGTGAAGGTTTCGGTTTACGAGATAATTCTTCCTTCAACTCAGCAATTTCTTGACGGAGAGACTTAACTAGGGCAGCATAAGTTTCATAGTCCTTGATGACATCATCCAAAAATTCATCAACTTCAACCTTACTATATCCACGGACTTCACGCCCAAACTCTTGCTCAAAAATATCTTTTGCTGTAAAAATAATACTTGCCATCTCTCTCTCCATTCTCGATTTCTAATAGTATTATTATATAAAAAAAGGCAAACAAAAATCAAGGTCAAAGGCTTACTTTTCAGAAAAATTTTCTGCCAGCTCATTTAAGTATTCAAAGGTTAGCCTTTTTATACGATAGCCTTCCTGATTTGTCATCAGCTTGTCCATAAATTTTAATTTTGTCTCATTTTCTGGATCATAGAAAAAATAGGCTAAATCAGTATTTTCTATCAAAAATCGTTGGTAATCACGCAGTTGTTCCATATTTTCATACTTAGGATAAGCATATTTAATAAAATCTACCTGCTTAAATTGGCTAAGTTTAAGCTGATTAGCTTCATTCCAATTTTCCCCGTGTGTTTCAAAATCAAAAATAGTCGCTAGGCTGAAATCATACTCGTCTTTCATTTCATTTGCAACATCGAGAACCCAGGACTCAAATCCTAAATTCCCTGTAAATACCAGCCATTTAAGTCCCTCTTCAGCTAAATTTTCTAAATCCCTTCGAATCGCTTTCTTTATAACTTTTAACCTGACATCCTTTTCGTTAAAGACACCCAAGTCGAAGTTAGAGTAGCCCATAATTAAAGCTGTAGTCATTTTTGCCCCTTTCTTTATATTTTTATGGTATAATAGAGCGATGTTATTGTACCAATAAGGAGAAATATGGTCAACTATCCTCATAAAATTTCATCAAAAAAAAGCCAAACATCTATTTCTCAACCAAAAAATTTCGCAAATCGAGGAATGACTTTTGAAAAGATGATTAACGCTACTAACGACTACTATCTGACGCATGGCATGGCCGTTATCCATAAAAAACCAACGCCTGTTCAGATTGTTCGAGTAGATTATCCTCAACGTAGTCGAGCCAAAATTGTAGAAGCTTATTTTAGACAGGCTTCCACAACGGATTACTCTGGCGTGTATAGAGGACATTACATTGACTTTGAAGCCAAGGAAACACGACAAAAAAATGCTATTCCACTAAAGAATTTCCATCTTCATCAGATTCAACATATGGAACAAGTTCTGGAACAGCAGGGCATTTGCTTCGTTCTACTTCATTTTTCTTCTCAACAAGAAACTTACTTGTTACCGGCACTTGATTTGATTCGTTTTTATCATCAAGATAAGGGTCAAAAATCAATGCCACTTGGATATATTCGGGAAAACGGATATTTAGTAAAGCAAGGTGCTTTCCCTCAAATTCCCTATCTCGACATTATCAAAGAACATTTACTAGGTGGTAAAACAAGATGAACAAACAAATTATTCTGCGATTCTTAAAGTATATGGGAATTACATTCCTTACCTTATTTATCGCTTTATTTCTATTAGGTGGTGGTGTCTTCCTCTACTTTGTTAGCAAGGCTCCAGCCTTATCTGAAAGTAAATTGGTTACGACAACTTCTAGCAAGATTTATGACAACAAGAACGAATTGATTGCTGACCTTGGTTCTGAACGTCGCGTAAATGCTCAAGCCAATGAAATTCCCACTGATTTGGTCAAAGCTATCGTCTCAATCGAAGATCACCGCTTCTTTGATCATAGAGGTGTTGATACCATTCGTATCATGGGAGCTGCATTGAGAAACCTCCAAGGACAAGGGGGACTCCAAGGGGCTTCAACCTTGACCCAGCAATTGATTAAATTAACTTACTTTTCTACTTCAACTGCTGACCAAACCATATCACGTAAAGCTCAAGAAGCTTGGCTAGCAGTTCAGCTAGAACAAAAAGCAACCAAGCAAGAAATCCTGACCTATTACATCAATAAAGTCTACATGTCTAACGGTAACTATGGAATGAAAACCGCAGCCCAAAATTACTATGGAAAAGACTTGAAAGAATTAAGCTTGCCGCAGTTAGCACTCCTTGCCGGAATGCCTCAGGCACCGAACCAATATGACCCTTATTCCCATCCAGAAGCTGCTCTCGAACGTCGTAATTTAGTACTTTCAGAAATGAAAGACCAAAATTACATCAGTGCAGAACAGTATGAAAAAGCAATTAATACTCCTATCACTGATGGTCTCCAGAGCTTGAAATCAGCCAATAGTTACCCAACCTATATGGATAACTACCTCAAGGAAGTAATCAACCAAGTTGAACAAGAAACTGGTTACAACCTTCTTACCACAGGTATGGAAGTCTATACTAATGTCGACAAAAATGTTCAACAGAGACTTTGGGATGTTTACAATACAGATGAGTATGTTGCTTACCCAGATGATGAAATCCAAGTAGCATCCACTATCGTAGATGTAACAAATGGTAAAGTACTTGCTCAGTTAGGGGCCCGTCACCAATCAAGTAATGTATCTTTCGGCATTAACCAAGCCGTGGAAACAAACCGTGACTGGGGTTCTACTATGAAACCCATCACTGACTATGCTCCCGCGTTAGAGTATGGAGTTTATGACTCTACTGCAACTATTGTACATGACGTTCCTTATAATTATCCTGGTACTGATATTCCCGTCTACAACTGGGACCATGGCTACTTTGGAAATATTACAATTCAGTATGCACTTCAACAGTCACGTAATGTCACAGCGGTTGAAACTCTTAATAAGGTTGGTTTAGACAGAGCAAAAACCTTCCTCAATGGATTAGGTATTGACTATCCAAGCATACACTATGCCAATGCCATTTCAAGTAATACACCTGAATCCAACAAAAAATATGGTGCAAGTAGTGAAAAAATGGCCGCTGCCTACGCAGCTTTTGCTAATGGTGGTATTTACCACAAACCAATGTATATCAATAAAATCGTCTTCAGTGACGGTAGTGAAAAAGAATTTTCTGATGCTGGTACACGAGCTATGAAAGAAACCACTGCCTATATGATGACCGAAATGATGAAAACTGTCTTGGTCTACGGAACAGGACGTGGTGCCTATCTACCATGGCTTCCACAAGCAGGTAAGACAGGTACTTCTAACTATACCGACGACGAAATTGAAAAGTATATCAAGAACACTGGCTACGTAGCTCCAGATGAAATGTTTGTAGGTTATACTCGCAAATATGCAATGGCTGTTTGGACAGGTTACTCAAATCGTCTCACTCCAATCATTGGAGATGGTTTCCTCGTAGCTGGTAGAGTCTATCGATCAATGATGACCTACCTCTCAGAAGATAACCGCCCTGGAGATTGGACAATGCCTGAGGGCTTATACAGAAGTGGTGAGTTCGTCTTCCAAAACGGAGCAAGAAATACTTGGAATACTACAGCTACACAACAAACACAAACAGTAGAAAATTCCTCTACAACAACTGAAACTTCAACTACACAGGCAAATACGACGGTTGGGCAACAACCAAATAATGCTCCAGTAACTGAGCCTAATCAGGGACAAACTAGTCAAACCGTCCAACCAGTACAACCAACACCGCAAAATCCACCAGTTCAACAGCAACCACAACAGTAAGATGAAGAAAATCCTGAGAATAGAAACTCAGGATTTTTTCTACAAAAAATTAGCTTCATCATCTCTGAAAGTGAAGGTAGTCATCAATTCATCTTCGAGAAAGCAAAAGAAGTCAGCTAAAAACTAACTTCTTTTTTATCTTATTTCACATGTTTTGCAAGGTCTTCTTGCGCTTTTTTATTGGATTCTTCTTTTTCTTTCATCCATTTATCTTGAGCTTTTTGGTATTCCTCTACAGTGACTGCCTTGTCTTGAAGCTCAAGGTATTTATACAAGAGTGGTTCACTTGTACCTTTATTTCCTGACAATGCAAATGGTATTGTAAATGGTACCATCTTAGACAAGATTGGACGCCCTGTACGAGATGTAGTTGGAATAATCAAAGCACTATCTGTCAACCAAGCTTGGGCCGCAGCATATTTATCATATCGTTTAGAAACATCTGTAGCCTCATCACCAGCTTCTGTAACCAATTTTTCGTAGTCATATAGACCTACTTTTTTAGCAGCTGCATTATCTTTACCTGAGTCAAATCCTAAATATGTTTTAGTACTTTCTCCTACAGATGGTTTGATAATATCAAGGTAGGTTGATGGATCGGCAAAGTCAGGACCCCAACCGACATTATCTGAAATATCCCAATCCTCACCAGCAGCAGTTTCTGCAAATAAAGTTACATTAAGCACTTCATCTTTTTGCAATTGTTGAATATCAATAATGACATTATCAGTTCCTAAAGTCGCTTCCAAGGATTGTTTCATAGATTGGACGCGCTGAACTTTTGTAGTTGCTGTTTGGTCAACAGGCATATCTAGGTGAATTGGGAATTGGACTCCTTCTGCTTGTAAGGCTGATTTAGCTTTAGCAAATTCAGCCTTGGCTTTCTCTGGATTGTAAAAGCCATCCTGAGAATCTGCAAGATTAACATCCTTCCATTCATCCCCATAAGTCACCAATTTTTCTTTGACCATATCGCCAAAGTTTTTACCATCTGCTTGAACAAATGTTGGTGGAACAAAGAGATTACGTAAGATTTTGCTTGCTCCAGTTTGTCCATTCAGCTGAGAGGCATAGGCTGTACGATCAAATCCAAAGGCAATAGCCTGACGGAAATCCTTGTTTAAGAGTGCTTTTTTAGTAGAAGTCTTTTGTTCCTCGCTAGTTTTAGAAGTATATTTATAGGACTGACGGTCGATATTTGTTCCCACTACATAAGTCGTAGAGTCTTGTTGAGTATAGACAATATTGTCTTTCATACTCTTCTCAAGCTCTGCAAAACTTGCATTTGTTGGATAGAGACGAGCTGCTGTAAGGCTACCATCTTTAAAGTTTTCTGCTGGTTTGCTAGTATCTTGACCATCCCAGAATGACAATTTGACCTTGTCAATATGGACATTGTCCTTATCCCAGTAGTTCGGATTTTTCACAAATTCAACAGCAGATTTGGTTACAATGGATTTCAACAAATAAGGACCATTGTACAAGATACTACTTGGATCTGTTGCTTTGGCAAAATCATCCCCTTTTGAGTTCAAAAACTCTTCATTAACTGGTGCCAAGACACCCATGGTTGTTTTAGAATTCCAAAAACTTTCAGGTTTGTTCAAAGTGTATTGGACTGTTTGATCGTCAATCGCTTTAATCCCAACTTGAGAGAAATCTTTATTTTCCCCTTTAGCGTAGGCGTCCAAACCTTTAATTGAATCCTGTACCAAGTAAAGGGCTTCTGCTTTCTTATCTGTTGCATATTTAAGACCTGTTACAAAGTCTTGAGCCTTAACAGGAGCATACTCTTCTCCCTCAGATGTATACCACTTGGCGTCCTGACGAATCTTATAAGTATAAGTCAAGCCATCCTTAGAAACTGACCAGTCCTCTGCCATTGAGGGAATAAGATTCCCGTATTTATCATTTTCAAGTAATCCATCAATCACATTACTAGTAATGTCAGCAGTCGCTGCCTTACCAGTTGTTAAATAGTTGAGATTATCTGGGTGTGTCTCGTAGGTAAATGCAAAAGTCTGCTCACCTTTAGTAGCAGAACCACCAGAACAAGCTGCTAAGACACCTGCAGCCAATAAAGTTACTCCCGCAAGAGC
The DNA here is from genome assembly GCA_963541475.1 of uncultured Streptococcus sp. Classification (GTDB taxonomy): domain Bacteria; phylum Bacillota; class Bacilli; order Lactobacillales; family Streptococcaceae; genus Streptococcus. The sequence goes on from CAUTTK010000004.1 coordinate 8,835, forward strand.
CAATACTTTTCTCGTTTTCATAAACTTCTCCTTCATTTTTCTATCCATTATAGCCCCTTTTTTAAGTCCTGTCAATAGAATTTTCTGAATTTTTGAAAATTATTTTTTAAACAAGAATGTTGCAAAAATATGAATAATATCAAAAATCCCTCAACTACATTAGGTAGTCAAGGAATTATCAATCATATTTCTAAAGAGCAATTGGTAAGCAATTTTTGTTGTTTACTCTAACTCATTTCTTACACACTGCAAGGCTGCTCCAATTACTTGGTGCATATCGTAATAACGATAGTGTCCTAAACGACCACCAAAGATAACATTCCCTTGCTCATCGGCTAATTCTTTATACGATTTATACAAATGATTATTCCGATCATTATTAACTGGATAATAAGGCTCATCACCTTTTTCCCATGTTTTAGAATGCTCTTTAGTAATGATCGTCTTTGCTTGATTTCCAAACTCAAAATGTTTGTGTTCAATAATACGGGTATATGGAGTTTCTGCATCCGTATAGTTGACAACTGCATTTCCTTGGTAATTCTCCATATCTAAGGTCTCATTTTCAAAACGAAGACTACGGTACTCTAGTTCACCTAACTTATAGTCAAAGAATTCATCAATCATACCAGTAAAGACAATCTTAGGAAAATCTTTTAGATACTGCTCTTTATTGGCAAAGAAATCAACATTTGTTTCTACATCAATGTTTTCATGATCCAACATTTTTTCAACTATTTGAGTGTAGCCACCAATTGGAATCCCTTGATAGGTATCATTAAAATAATTGTTATCATAGGTCAAGCGTACTGGCAAACGGCGAATGATAAAGGCTGGGAGTTCCGTAGTTGGCTTGCCCCATTGTTTCTCTGTATAATCTTTGATTAATTTTTCGTAGATGTCTGTACCTACTAGAGATATCGCCTGTTCTTCCAAATTTTCAGGAGTTTTGCCATTTAAAACAGCACGTTGCTCATCAATCTTAGCCTGTGCTTCTGCTGGCGTTACAACTCCCCAAAGTTTATTGAAGGTATTCATATTAAAAGGTAGGTTATAAATCTCTCCCTTATAATTTGCAACAGGAGAATTTGTGTAACGGTTAAACTCTGCAAACTGATTTACATAATCCCAAATCTCCTTATCAGAAGTATGGAAAATATGGGCACCATATTGATGAACTTGAATCCCTTCCTCTTCACGAGTATAGATATTACCCGCGATATGATTTCGTTTTTCAATAACTTTGACTTTTTTTCCTTTTAAGGCTGCTTCATGGGCAAAGACTGCACCAAAGAGACCAGCACCAACAACAAGATAATCGTACATAGATATCCTCCTTTAAAATTACATTTTCAAAAATAATTAGTTAAATTTTCTTTAATTTCTCATAGAAAATTTTAAGAAAATCAAGAATGAAATCATCCTTTAACAATACTAGAATTACACCGTAACTTCCAAAGAAAATGATTCCTTCCACACATAATAACAAAAAATTACTTAATTGTAAGCTCTTTGCAAGAATCATTCCTAAAGTACTTATACCTACAGTAAATAGATAGCGTATCCCAACTATTTGATGTATTATTTTAAAGAGTAAATCTCTCGTATAGTAAATCTGAACACATAAAACAACGAATTCTGCAATCATAGTGGCAAACGCTGCTCCACTTACACCATAAGCTGGAATTAAAATGAAGTTCAGTAGTAAATCTATTATCGCTCCTGAAGTCACTGAAAGTAATACGTACTTTTCTTTTTCTAGAGGTGTTAATACTTGAATTCCTAATACACCCGTAAGTGCATTAGGAATAACTGCAAACATTAAAAATTGCATTCCTATAACAGCACCCAAATATCCCTCCCCAGCAAGTAGCAAAATACTTTCCTTTGATACTGAAATAAAGAATACTGACAATGGAAGCGATAAGAATAACGTAAAGTTCAAAGCTTTTGTCATGATTTCCAAAAACCGATCCTTCATTTGATTATTAGCATAGTAGGACATTCTTGGAAGCAAAACATTTCCTAATGAAGTAACAACACTCAAGAGAATTCCCTTTAGTTTTGTTGCTGCAGTATATAATCCCACATCATATGTTCCTTTCATACTTCCTAGCATAACGGTATCAAGATTCGTATAAATCGACACTACCAATGTCTGAGCAAATAAAATCAAAATCGGCTTTATATGTGGTTTAAAATGATAAGGTTCTGTCTTTTTAAATGATATATATTTAAATAATCGTTTAAAATTTAAAATATTTGATCCCACACTAGCAAAAACGGAAATTCCTGCATACATAATATAATCCTCAGGACTATGAATCATTAAGAAAATCATAGCCAACGAAAGAAGTCTGAAGAAAATCGATCTAAGAGTAATATAATCATATTGTTCAATTGCTTGAAAAAACCAACCAACTCCTATAACATTTAATAGTATGCCTATTGCATTGATATAAAATAATTCTTTATAGACGTACATTGACGGTAAAGCGAACAACATTATAAAATATGCAATGAGTACTAAAAATACAAGAATTACATTAATAATCAATAGTTCTTGGACAATGGTAGATAATTTTCTTTTATCATCACGTACTTTTGCTGCAGCACGTATGCCATACGTTGGAATACCAAGTGAAGCAATCATCATAAAATAAGATACAATAGATGATACATATGCTACAGTACCATTCGCCTCAACCTGAAGTACTCTAGAAACATAGGGAAATGTTACCAACGGAAAGATGAAATTTGAAACAGTCAAAATAAAATTCATTATAAAATTATATCTGATGGATTTAACTTTATAACTTGTCATATTATCCCTCATCTAAATAGAAAATTTTTCTCGATGTTCTTTATAATACTCGAACATAGCCTTATTCTGAGGACCAAACGATAAATGTCCCACAACCACATTTTCACTGACCATCAATGGTTTTGAATTTAAGATGCAAAAATTACAAATTTGGACTTCATCCACTCCAAGTCCAGCTCCCTCAAACTCAACATTAAAATGATCCATCAATTCCCATAAGCTTCTCTCAAATAAAATTGCACCGATACTGAAGCGAATTGCACACGGATTCACTTTTTTCTCTTCTTTTGAAAATTGTGCATTCAATGTATCTATGGTAGGAATTACTTCTCCATCGCCCCAGAAAAACTTCGCTACTTCGGGATTACTCTCTATAAAACGAGGCTGTCCAGCTATATATTTCGATTTTTCTCCAAATTTTTCATAATAAACATCTTCCAAGCCTAATTTTTGTAAGATTCTTTTATGTCCATAACCATTAACCGGAATTAGTGGTGCTACTACACCAGGGGCATAATCCCCTTCTTGTGCTAAAATATATGCCTCTTTTAAATTTCCAAAATAATGTTCTGTAATAAAAATATCTTCATCAATTTTATAAATATATTGTGCTTGAGGATGTAAATTAATAGCTACGTTTTGAATTAAAGATATATTGTTCTGCTCCGTACTCAAATACGACCAATTATTTTCTTCACAAATTTGGTTTAATTTTTCTGAATAGATGCCAGAAGATAGGACACAAATATCCATTGTTTCTGGTGCAAATGTCTTTACTCTTCCTAGCACATCGTCATATAAAAATTCTTTATACCCTGCTAATATGATACATAAATCTTTACTATCTTTTTTACGGTCAATAAATTTCCCTGTATATTTAAATTTTTTTTCTAAGCGATATTGATTTTTTTTTCTTTGTAATTGTTGATAAATTCCTTTAGTCAGATGACTCTTTTTAAGAAACTTTTTAATACCCATTTTTTCTCCTTTACGCTCTATAAACTTTTTTAATTCACTAACCATTTATACTTTGGAAATAGTTTTTTAAATGCTAAAGTAATTACCAAGCTTAAAATTAATGTTACCAAAAATCGAAAAATTACCATTAAAATAATTCCATGAGGTGTAATCATTAAATTCTCAGCAACAATAAAGCCCCACTTTAATATCAAATAATTAAGAGTATCCGAAAAAATATAAATTCCTAGACCATTGACTAAAATAAGCTGGTATATTCTGGTATTCATCCATTTCGTGTTTATTGTTAAATAATAAGCAATGGTATAAGTTACTAAACTTCCATACACTGCTAAAATTTCTACAAATACCTTTGAAAGAATAATTGAGTATCTCTTAATACCCAAATTCATGAAAATTAACAAAACAAATCCGATTAAGAGGAAATATACAAATTTCTTGGTATGAGCCAATAAATGGTTGTATACTTCCCTTTTTTGTTCAAATTTAAAGCCAATCGCAAAATAAAATAAAAATTGAAACGGACTTTTTATTAAAGGAACATTAATTTTATAACTGATTAAATGAAGTACAAATAGGAATAGTAACATTCCAACCCCCGTATCTCTTCTCAAGACGAAGTATGCAATCATAAAAATAATGAACAATGCGAATAAATACCACAGATGAGTATTTCCAAATAAAAACAGTTGGCCAAGAATGGCATTCAAAATACTCGTTTGTACAAAATAATTTGAAATATATTTTACAGGAAGCGTATATAAGATTGTAAAAACAATAAAGGGGATTATTAGTCTTCTAAATTTATTTTTGAATAAAGTGAAAAGGCTCTGCCACTTATTCTTTTCAACTTGAATTCTAAAAAATGCCCCAGATATAGCCATAAATAATGGCATATGGAAATAATAGATAATTTCTGTTAATACATTCAAAGCCTTTATTACCATAAGTGAATGATTGTTATTTATATAGTGAAGATAATCAATCCCACCAAAACTCGTCTTAATAATATAATATGTGCTATGTCCTAATACTACTAATAATATTGTGAGTACTTTTAAAAAATTATATTCTTCTTTTTTCACATCAATCTTCCTCAAAATAATTATTGAGATTATTTTTTATTATGCTTAAAGATTTTTCAATCGCTAAATTCGTAAAATAACCTTGCCTTACCTTTTTGGACAACTGTTCAATATTTTCTCTAAAAATCTCATATTGCTCTTCAGTCATATTAGTAATAATCTCTTGCATTTCAATTAAATCATTTACTACAATTCCAATATTATTTTCTTTAACAAAATCACTCAAGGCAGATTGTTTCCAAACAATAACCGGTATTTTTGAAGCTATAAATAACGACACTTTATGAGGATTATTGTATTTCAAATACTCCCCAGTAATCCCTGAACAAGTTAATATAGAATTACCATCCCAAACTAATCCAAAATCACCTTCAAGTACAAAAGGAATTTTTTCAGGCGAAAAACTTCCTTTATATGATACATAATCATTATTGTTAGTCGATGAAGTAAAATTAGGTCCATATAAATTAAATTTTATTCTATTTTCATTTTTTAATAACTCAGTTAAATAACCACTTTTTTGAGGTGAAAGATTCCCTGCAATTACAACTGTTTTATCAAAAGATGCTTTTTCTTTATTAAAATTATCCAGTAAGTAATCAAAAATACCGAGTACAACTATTTTTTCACTGTCAATCTTATTTTCTATTAAAAACTCCTTCATTCGTTGGTTATGACAAATAATCACATCAGCATTTTTAATATACTGTTCCTTAGAAATTAGATTTTTTTTATTTCCCGAATACCTTAACGACTCTAAATCGTTTATTAAAAAGATCATTTTAGCTTTTCTACATTGTAGTAATTTCATTAAAAAATTTTTTAGTTTCCCATGAGTAGCAAAAGGAAATTGAAATATCACAATATCATTACTTCTAATTCTAATAAGACACAACAAAAGTTTAAACACGTAATCAAATATTCTTACTATTTTACTATTTTTTTTTAATGTTACTAGTGGTTTAAATTTACAGTCTTGAAATATTTTCTGTAGATCATTTGGTGCTTTTGTAGCTGCTGTTGAATCACTACCAAACTCTTCATCAATATAATATAAGTTACTCATTTTTCACCCTCTTAACAATTTTTCTAATTCTAGCCATCATTACTACCATATATACTAAAATTAAAGGCTGTTCAAGATTAATAGCAGTTTGCTTAATGCTTTGGTTTCTAATTTTATGATAGTTATAAATCATCCCAAATTTTCTCTTTAATGTAAAATCAATTTGTAACAATTCCTTGGTCATCATTTGATGTGCAACTGGGTTATTAAATAAAATTTTTTCACTATTTTTAGTTAATCCATCTTCTAAATAATCACATAAATAAATTATGTCATTAAACCAACGTAATTTATAACCTCTTCTTGCAACTTCATTCCATAAGACAACTTCACTCATAAAGTTTTCTCCATCTATCTCTGGAAACTTAATACTCTTCAAAATATCTGTTCGATATACTTCTGCCTTATCTCCTAAAATATTCGATTTACCTCGATGTAAATTGTCACAATCTATATATGTTCCTTCAAAAGTCTCTCCAACTATTCTTTTTTTAGAGAAACCTTTATTAAATGCTACACCTGCAAAACTGTTATCAAAGGCAATTCCAGAATAGTTATTAAAAATTTTCTCAATAGCATCATCTGTCAATGAATCATCGGAATCAACGATGAAGAATAGCTCCCCTCTAGCTAAATCCAAACCATGATTAATTGCTCTATGCTTACCCCCATTTTGTTGATAAAAATATCGTATTTCAAAATCTGCCTGTTCCTTAAATTTTTCAACAAGCTCACCTGTCTGATCTATTGAACCATCATCTACAATAAGCCATTCAAAATGTTTATTTGTTTGACTGTTTAATGAATGAAACAACTTATTCATTAAATACCCTCTATTAAAAGTTGGTGTAAATACGGTAATTTTATTCATTAATACTTTCCTTCCTTTTTCCTAAATAATCAAAAAATAATATTGGAAATAGAAATACGGTGTAACCATAGCTCTCAAACATTAGAGAAATAAATACACTAATTAGTAGTATACTTTCTCTTAGTGTAAATGAGTATTCTTTTATTCTAGAAAAAATAAATAGCAAAAATAATACAAAAAAAATAATTCCTTTGTATAGTAGTAAACCTATATAACCACTGTCAATTATGACTGTTCCTTGAGCTAATGAGACAATTCCATCAATTCTTGTGCCAAATAAAGTAATTCCATATTCTCTAAAAAATACATAACTACTAAAAATTCGATTAGTGAACAATTTATTTAAAAATTGAAAAATGCTATTGGCTTCAAAATTAATTGACATTAGAGTTATAAACAAAACAGACACAGTAATAGCTAAATTAATAAAAAAACTATTTAACGGTCTATTTAACTTACCCATTTTATCAAAAAAGTAACAAAAGAGAATTACTAAAATACTTATATATCCTGATGTTCTGGAGTCCGCTAACTGTAATATCCATAAATTCATCAATAATAAAAATAAATAGAAGAAGAATTTGAATCTTTTTATTTCAAAAAGATTTAAACTACAAACGGTTAAGGAATAGATCATTAACCCTAATGAATTCGGGTGTACAAATCCTAAACTATTCCTAATACCACCATTTGATCTATATATTACAAAATTACTAATATAGCCAATATGGGACAATAATATAATTGTTAATACGAATACCGTAAGTGTAATAAAATGTATTTTGAAAAATTTTTTATTATCTTTTAATATAATTGTATATAATAAGAAGAAGTACGTTATTTCTAGAAATGTAAAACCATTAAAAAGATTCAAAATAAATGTTACGAAAAACAATATTAAGGAAGTTAGTTTTAATCTATTTATTCCATATTTAAGACTATGCATCACAAACAGGAATAATATACATATAAGGATTACAATAGAAATTCCATCAATTTTGTCAATATTTACAAATTTCAGTAGATACAATATTGTTAACAGAGAAAAAATTATATTGAACAATGTGTTATATTTCTCTTCGAATTTCAAAACTTCCACTTCCTTTCTTAAATATCTCTAAAAATTTGTAATAAGCTTCTTCATTAAAATTAAAATGAACATTAGCAAAGTTATTTATAATGACTTTCTCTATCCCTTTTGCTAATTCGTTACTCGTATGCTCTACCTGGATTACTTCGAAATATTCTGCCATAACTTCGGAACCCTGAGTTTTTGTTGAAATGCTCGGAATACCTAAAACAGCTGCTTCTGCTAAAACATAACTAAAAGACTCTGATACTGAACTTTGAATTAATCCCACACTATTCTTTATATATTTATATGGATTAGATTGAAAACCTAATAATTTTATATATTGGCTCTCTCCTAGATTGTTAATTTGATTCTTTAAATGATCATATAAACTACCATCTCCCAAAATAATTAAATGATATTGTGAATACTTTTTTCTAAATAAATGAAAAGCATTTATTAATAATTCAAAATTTTTAACAAGTTCTAATCTTCCTATCGCACAAAAATAAGGAGTATTCTCTAATTCTATTTCCTCTTTACTTAAATTTTTTATTTCATCAATGTTAAGCAAGTTAGGGATTACTTCTAAACTTGTCTTTGGAAAAATCTCCTCAAAGGATTCTTTTTGTGGAGTAGAAACAGCTAAGATTGAATTAAACTTTTGATAACAAGTCAATTCTTCTTTAAAATTTTTAAACGATCGTTTTGAATACCAATTTTTTGAGAAATCGCAATGGATATAAGCCAGTTTTAAGCTATCTTTATTCGATGATCCCGCTATGATTTTTGTTGGTTTTCCTTCTATGTATGCAAATTCATAATCAAATTTTTCATTTTTAAAAATACTTCTCTGTATAATCCATCTATTCACAAATGACGGTGGCAATAACTTAACAAGCTTATTCAATAATTTTTCAATAATAACTGGTGTATTCTTTCTAATAAAATAATCAATCCTTAGATGACTTAATTTTGAGCCATAAAAATTATTTTTTTCCGTATATACTAGAATGCTAATTTCAAACATACTTTCAAATTCTTGAACAAAGTTAACAAGTGATTTTTCAGCGCCTCCACCTGTTAGACTAGTTATACAAATTAACATTTTAGGTTTCAAAATTATTCCCTCCAGTCATTTCCTCAATTAAATCGATCCACTGTTGAATTATTTTATCTTTATCAAATTTATCCATATTATCCTTGGCATGTTTAGCGAAGGAACTTCGCAAGTTCGAATCTTTCATCAATTCAAGTAGTCTCTCACTCATCTTATCGGTATCATAACAATCTATTAGATAACCATTGACCCCATCTTCAACAATCTCATTAGGTCCCGTTGGACATCTAAAGCTAACAATAGGAAGATTATATTGCTGAGCCTCTAGCAATACCAAGGGTAATCCTTCGTAACGAGAAGTCATGACATAAATTCCCTTATCTCCATAAATCACATCCTGATTTTTTTCAAGTCCTTTTATGACTAACTTATCTTGCAAATCATTTTTGATGATTAAATCCCTGATTTTGTCTACTTCATCTTGTTTTCCGGAACCGTAGATTTCCCAAGTCCAGTCAGGCATTTTAGCTAACACTTTTTCCGCGACTTGGATAAGATACTCATATCCTTTTTGATAATCAAAACGACCAACAGTTACAATTTTAGTAGACTCATCATTATAAGGTATATTGGAAAGACGATTTTCTTTCCAATTATAGATGTAAGCAATCCTATTCTCAGAAATACCGTATTTTCGTATATAATTTTTACGATCCTCTTGTGTAAGAGTAATAATCTTGTCTGCTAGCTTTGTCCCAACATATCTTTGGACTTTCTGAGAAAGTTCTCTATTAGCCGTAATTGAATTGGTATGATCACACAAAACTACTTTAGTAGAAATTCCTATTCCTGACAAAGATAAAAATATATTAGCGAATATCCCTATCCCAAAGGCAACCTCTATCTCATTATCTAGGAAATATTTTTTTAACATTTTTGAGATTTTTAGAATATTCTTAGACAAGCGTACTCGATGGTCAAAAAAATTGGAGTATTTTACTTGAGAATTGATTTCAAAGAATAAATCCGATTGCTTTGTTGTAATTCCAATCAAATGAACTTCATACTTTTTTGTAAGTTCGTTTGCCAAAGATACAGCAACTCGCTCACCGCCACCAGAATCATCCAAAATCCATTTCACTAAAGCGATTTTTTTCATTAAATTAATTCCTTACATACAAAAAACGAAAGTACTGTTTACTAGCTAGGGAAGGAGATTTCTAATATGATATGTGATTCCCTATCTTCAACTGCAGGTATTTTCATATAATCACCGTACATTACAGTTAAATAATGCTCAATATTATTTGGAACATTCCACTTATGTCCTTCAAAATTTAGTTTCCTAGTTAACTGCATATCTTCTCTTATAAACATCTCGCCAAAATAATGTTTTCTTCCTGAAGGAACGCTAAGATATCTTGATTCATTATTCTTGCACAATGAGTAGATCCTTTCCGTAAGTCTTGTAAATTGTCTCAAAGATATAAAACTAGTTAGAAACCCTAAAACTAGTTTTATTCGAAAAACAGTCCTTACTTCTTTATGTTCCTTCATAATCTCCAGCATCAACTGACGATTTTTATAAAAATTTCTACATGATAGTAACAATCCAATCGCCATGCAGAGAAAGCCGTGAAATTGTCTCAAGATTTTTGAATTAGGAACATTTTCAAGCCAAAAAATATCAATAAAAAATCCACATTCTTCAACTCCGACATCCTCTCGACCACGAAAAACGGTTCCTTTTTGTCTTATACGACCAATTGGCATACCATAGTTTGGCGTATGTGAATTATGTATCCAATATTTATCAGAAAATTTCTGAGAGAATTTTTGAAAGAAAATCTCTCGCTCACTTCCTAACATAAATATATCCATATCATCATCCCATGGAATAAACCCTTTGTGCCGAAAAGCCCCTAATGCACTCCCGCCAGAAAGTGAATAGTATAGCCCTTCTTCCTCACACACTGTTACAATATCTTCCATGATTTTTAATAAATACTCTTGATATTTAAGAAGGAGCTCTCCTTCTAATTTAATAAATTTACTATCTGAGAACTTTAAATTTTTAAACAACGTCACTGTAGATAGTCCCATGTAATCCTCCAAAAATAAAATAGCACATAGTCTTATTATGTAAAAGGTAAATTTGAAAAGAACTAATAAATGTTCTTTAAAAGGAGATCCGTTTTACTATAATCAATAAAGTTAAAAGGGAAATTCTTATTATAGAAAAAAACTGTGATAAATGATATACCAAGCAAGCTAAGCTCTATTCCGTATACTAGGTTACGATTCGATAAGATTTTCAACTGTGCTCGATATGTAAACAATATGAATGAAGAAATTACAATCATTGGTAAGAGCAAAAAAAGATTCCTATCGTACATATTTCGAAACGGTACAGATCCCATTGATAATAATGTTAAGTAATAAGTCATCTTAACAAAAGATAATTTCCAATCATCAATCCCTTTAATAGTTCTACTCAAAACAAAATATTGAATTAAAAATAAAAACATTAGAACCACACCAATATATAACCTCATTGTCAGAGTAGTATTAAAGAGATTTACGTACGATGTATTATCCGAATAGATATCAATTTTTCTAATAATAGACTGAAAGAAGCTAATACCTGTCCACTCCGAAAATATTGGTGTTAATTTTATTATAATTGGAAAACCTAATAAAACAAGTAAACTCTTACCTACCGTAATCTTTTTTAGGTAGAAAAAAATGAATCTAAGAGCAACAAAATAAACAACAGCCGAATGAATACTTATTGGAACTAAGTACCATAGCATCATCCAATACTTTGCATAATTAAATTTCGACTCCAAATACATAATTAACATTATCAGAGAAATTGTCATACAAAATCTCATGCCACTAGTGGTGTATCTATAGTTATTTAATAACAAAACTGTAATTAGAATCAGAATATAGGCTAACTTAAAGTAGTTTTTATAGGACTTAAACAAATCAACAACAACAACATAACCAAAGCTAAAATATGTCACAAACGCTGAAATAAAACTAAGCAAACTACAATGATGAGTATTTCTGACCAAATACATCAATGAAGTAAATACCGGAACAGAACCATAATCATATCTACCAACTCTAAATCCTGATTCAAAAGCTTGAAACATTGAAATAATGCTATCAAAATTAGTTAGCACTTGTGTTGCTCTAAAATGAAATGCCCCATCATCTAATGGATGAGGGATATAACGCAAAGCTATTATAGAAATCGATAAACACGCAAGTACTAAATAAGTTACCGAAAACCTTCTGTCGTTTACTATTCCTACTATACTCAAAAACAAAGATAAAACAGGGAAAACTAAAAAAATTAAAAAAGTAAGTAATAATAAAATTATAATTTAAAAACTCTGTCCATATTTCTTTCCAAAAAATTTAGCCATTAAAAATGACATTCCTTTTTTAAACAAGTCAACCTTTTCCATGTACATAAAAGGGATTTCCTTAATCTTTAGATCGTTTTTATCTAACCACACATTAAATAGTATCTCACTAACTCTTCCAAATAATCTAGCCTCAAAATCAGTTAAATCTGATAAATCTATACTTTCATACATACTATCCAAGATAGGAAACAGCCAAGAAAAATAATCGTCTGCCAGTTCTTTTTTCATAATGAACATGTTAAACATGTAGCCACTTCTTTGTTTCATTACCTTATCAAAACTAGAGAGATATTCTGGATTCTTCATTTCAATCATTTTTCTAGCCAGATCTAAATGAGAACCATCAAAAGTATGGTCGTAATGAGAATAGAGAGTTTCAATATAATACTTTCTTCTTTTGGGAACGATGACTTCTGAGTTCTCTAATAGTTCTTCAATTTCATATCTATTTAAGATTACATCATCAATATTTATTGATTCATTATATTTTTTCGTCATTTTAGTAAAATATCGACGATAATGTACTAAACCCAGATAATCACAATCCAAGTTTTTCCAAGCCCAATAGAGACCTGTAAGTTCACAATAGTAAGGATTTAAGGTTGAAATATTTTCTCCAGAATTATCACCTTGAAAACCTAAGTCTTCCTTTCCTTCACATCCTACGTGAATCGGTAGATATACACTTGTATCAGCAGGCATTTTATATTTTTTATGTGTTGCTACTAATATTTTTATATTCTGCATGTTAATTATTATTACCCATTAAAACTGTAAAAAATCCCTTCAAAATAAGCAAGAAATCAGTCTTGAAAGATACATTATCAATATATAATAAATCTAGATTCATTCTATCACTAAAAGGCATGTCATTTTTATTTGGCGTAACTTGCCAATAACAAAGCAAACCAGGTTTCACAGACAATCTTTTAGACATTTTTAAAGTATTATCCATTTCTCTATGGGTAAGAATATAATGAGTAATCTCAAATTGTTGTAGTGGGCGAGGTCCCACTATAGCCATATCGCCTTTTATAATATTAAACAATTGAGGCAGTTCATCAATTGAAAGTTTACGTATCACTTTACCGACTTTTGTAGTCATACTTTGAGAATGTTCTTTAAAATTTAGATGATCAATTTTACCACTATTAATATTTTCTTTTATTCTCTTATCAGCATCCCTATACATACTCCGAAACTTTATTACTTTGAATTTTTTTCCATTTAAACCAACCCTATCTTGTAAATAGAAAACATCTCCTGGATCTTCTATCCAAATAGCCAGAATTGTTATAGGAATAATCGGTATGATTATCAAGGTAATAAATAAGAAAAATGCCAAAAACCTGTCTAAAGTATTTTTAAAAATCAAATACATTTTTAATTAATTATTTCTTCCCATAATTTCCGTAATTGCCATAGGAACCATAGGCTCCGTAACCACCATAAACTCCATATTTTTCAACTTCAGTGTTAAATTTATTTAGAACTACACCTAAAAATGGAGTTCCTGTTTGTTCTAACTGTTCTTTGGCCTTTAAAACATCACGACGTTTTGTTTCTCCAGCTGCCGTTACCAAGATAGAAGCATCACATTTCTGTGTAATGATAGCAGCATCAATGACTACTCCAATTGGTGGCGTATCCACAATGACATAGTCAAAATACTTACGCAGGGTATCAATCATGGTATGGAAATTTTCACTCTGCAGGAGGGCCGTTGGATTAGGTGATATCGGTCCTGACTGAATAACAAATAGGTTTTCAATATTGGTATCGCAGAGACCATTTGAAAGATCAGTAGTTCCTGCTAAGAAGTCAGTCAACCCAGTAATTTTTTCCCTTGACTTGAAAACACCAGACATAACTGAATTACGAATATCTGCATCCACCAATAAAGTTTTATAACCTGCACGCGCAAAGGTCCAAGCAATATTTATTGATGTTGTCGATTTCCCCTCACCAGGTTTAACAGATGAGATGGAAAGAACTTTCAGATTATCACCACTCAATTGAATATTGGTTCGCAAAGCATTGTAATGCTCTTCTGCTTTTTTCGCAAAATCTAAACGTTTTTGTGCTATTGCTAATGTTGGCATATTTTCTCCCTTATTTTAACTTATTCAAATCTGGAACAATCCCTAGAAGTGCAATCTGCATTACTTCTTCCACATCTTCTGGTCGTTTAACACGATCATCCAACAACTCAAGTAACAAGACTGAAATTACCATCACTGCTCCTCCCGCTAGAAAAGCTAGCAGGGTATTACGACGAATATTAGGTGATGAAGGACTTAGGGCTGGCCTTGCCTCCTCCAATGTTGTCACATCAGACACACGAGTTACAGAAATGATTTTTTCAGCAGCCACTTCACGAAGAGCATTTGCGATACGGCTAGCTTCTTCTGGTTGTGCATTTTTTACAGTAATTGACACGATACGAGTATCAACAGGTACTGTTACCTGAATCTTCTTGCTTAATTCCCTAACTGTTTTCTCTAGTTTAAGATTTGAAATGACTTTCTCAAGTACATCTTGAGAGAGGATGATTTCCTTATAGTCTTTTACCAGATAGGTCCCAGCCTGCAAATCCTGGTTGGTCAACCCTGCTTTATCAGATTGATTTCGATTGACCACATAAATACGTGTCGTACTAGAATACTCTGGCTTCAGTACAAAACTACTTACGCAGAAAGCTAGAACAGCAGCTATAATCGCAGTCAAGATGATAGTGATTTTTTTCTTCCAAAGGATTTTAAATAATTGAATAACATCAATTGAGATTTCTTTATTTTCTTTCATGTCAACTCCTAAATAATTTGATCAGATACAATTAAACGAGGATTTTCAATAAATAATTCTCTCGCTCTTCTTTCACCATATTGTTTTGAGATAAGTTCATAGGCTTCTTTCATATAAGGGGGACGTTGATCCAAATTGTGCATATCACTCGCCACAAAATGTACCAAATCACGCTCTAGGAAATAGCGAGCTCGTTTCTTCATAAATTTGTATTTATCCCCAAATAACTTTGGTTTCAAAATACTAGAACTATTGATTTGTGTATAACAGCCCATATCAATCAATTCTTTGACCCGTTTTTCATTATTCTCTAATTCATGGTAACGTTCAATGTGAGCAACTACAGGGGTTATACCAAGCATGAGAACATTGCTCAAAGCAGTATGAATTTCTCTGTAAGGGGTAGCCATACTAAACTCAATAAGAGCATAGCGTGTCCCATTGAGACTTGGAATCACTTGCTTCTCTAACTTTTCAAGCACATCATGGGTATAATAAATTTCTGCTCCATAGAGAATAGTCAAGTCTGAAGCCACTTCCTTTGCAAGCTCCTTAACCTCTTGAAAGTTTGCCTCTATTTTCTCCTCAGGAGTCTCAAACATTCCTTTTCGTCTATGCGATGTCGATACAATAGTCCGTACTCCTTGTCTATAGGCTTCTGTCAAAAGCGCCTTACTTTCTTGCTTAGATTTTGGACCATCATCCACACCAAATACAATATGCGAATGAATATCAATCATTTTGCTTTATTTTCCTTCTATCACATCATTGATTGCAGCCTTAACTGACTCTAAACTGCTGTCACTTATTTCCATCATGTAGAGGTTGCTCTCAGGCATAGCATAGGATGGTAAATCCATACGCCCTGTTCCTTTAAGATCTTGCGAATTGATCTTATACGTTCCACCACTCTCAAGTTGGGCATTGACCAGTTTCATCATGGTTTCAAGTGGCATATTGGTTTGAATCGAATCTTGCAACCCTTTTATAATACCGTCATAATTTTTCAAAGCTTCTGTTGAGGTTAACTTTTGCAAAATAGCAACAATTACCTTTTGTTGGTTGCGACCACGATCCCGGTCTCCATCTGCCAAGGAATAACGCTCACGCACAAATCCCAAAGCTTGCTCCGAATCAAGATGAACATTCCCTACGGAATAGAACTTCCCATTTGTATGAGCAGTAAACTCTTGATCATTATAAACATCAACTCCACCAAGGAGATCAATCAATTTCAAGAAAGAGGTGAAATTCAAACGAGCGTAATAGTTCAAGTCAATACCGTAAAGATTTTCCAATGTATGAATTGAAGCGTCTACCCCATAAATCCCCGCATGGGTCAACTTATCTTTTTGGTTGTTGCCACCATCTGCAATTGGAACATAAGAATCACGAGGTGTTGTTGTCAAGAGAATCTTTTTCGTTTCGCGATTCACTGTCATAATGATATTGACATCAGACCGAGAAACTGAACTGATTGGACCGTAAGTATCAATTCCACTGATATAAACGTTGAAACTGTCACCTTTAACATCTTTTGGAGTTTCAACCGTCTTGATTAATTCTTTGGTATAGATTTTCTTAATTTTTGAAGCATAGTCTGGATATTCCGATTCGATAATGTTTTCAAAGACACTGTTTAAGATAATCGCTTTCGTATCTCCAGCCAATAAACTCTTATAGGCTGCAAGATAGGAACGACTTTCTTCGACTGTTAATTCCTTATTTTGAGTCGCTTTCAGATCATTCATCAATTGTTGGATATTATCCTTATCCGTCCCAGTAGGCCCCATTACACTGGTTACCTGACTGATATTATCAATTGGACTATCTGCTAACACCGCAATACTCATCGAATAATTTGAGTAGTTCGATGTTGCATTCAAACGACTGGTAAAGCCAATGAACTGCCCTACAGCAAAGAGAGAAGTTCCACTGATTAAAATACCAAGCAGTAATAAAATCAGCGTTAGATTCTTAGCTTTCTTGGACCAAATCAAAAAAAAGCACAAAATAGCTAAGACCGCAATTAGGACGGCAACTACTATATTGAGATATCGGAAGTCTAGCATATTGTATTTGAAAATCAAAAACAATAAAAAGACTGCTAGTACGGCATAGATAGCTAGCAACCCCCAACTAATCAACATCTTTGTTTTACCCTGACGAGCCCGCTTCGAAAACCTACTCACGATATACCTCTATTATCAATTTTTATTTCATTTCATTATATCATAAAAAATACACTTGTGGGCTAAATCCACTTAGGTGAGGCGTTTTCATCTTATTTCCGAAACATTCTTTTGGATTTACAAACAATTACATCAATAAATTTATACTCAATGAAAATCAAAGAGCAAACGAGCCTCAGGTTGCTCAAAACACTGTTTTGAGGTTGTAGATAAGACTGACGAAGTCAGTCACATATATACGGTAAGGCGACGTTGACACGGTTTGAAGAGATTTTCGAAGAGTATTATAGTAGATTGAAATAAGATATGAATAAATTGATTAGGAAAGTTAAATTAATTTCTAGAAACATTTTAGCAACTATAGTGTACTATTCCAGCTTCAATAAACCATAAAATGAAGAGTATTAAAATAAAAAACGCATACTATCAGGTATTGAAAAACCTTGATACTATGCATTTTATTTCGAGGGTATTTACTTCATTTTCTCCTGAAATTGAGTTTTTCCCAGCCTATCATTTATTTAACATGATTTTCTGCTTCTTTTTGAGCTTTTTCGATTGCTTTTTTGCTTTCTTGCTCCCATTTAGTCTTGGCTTCTTCATACTGTTTAGTCGTAACAGTATCTTTTTGCAGTTTCATATACTTATAGTTATAACCGTCCCCCTTGATACCGACCAATGAGTACCCTCTTGTAAATGGTGTCACTTTTGTCACAGAAGCAGTCCCACCTCCTGACATAGCAGACATAATAAGGGAGTTATCAATCATCCAAGCCTGAGCTTCAGCATATTTCTCATAGCGTTTGCTTACATCTTTATTTTCACTATCCGCATCTTTGAGCATTTTAGTGTAAGTATCCAAACCTAGGCTAGCAATCTTCGCTTTATCTTCCTTGGCATCTAGACCAAAAATCTTGAGATAGAATCCATCCTCTGCATTGAAAGGATTGAGGTAAGTAGATGGATCCTGATAATCCGCTACCCAACCATCAAAACTTAAATCATAATCTCTTGCATTGGGAGTAGGAGCTAAGAAGGCTACATTATTGTACTCATCTGTAGAGAGTTGCTGAACGTCAATAACAAGATTATCAGCACCTAAAACAGACTCAAGGGTCTGTTTCACAGAATTCATACCAGTTACAGCATTTTTATTTGTCTGATCAACAGCTATATCCAAGTGAATTGGGAAAGTCACACCTTGACTTGCCAAGTCTTTTTTAGCTTCTGCAAATTTTGTTTGGGCTTTTTCTTTGTTGAAATAGGCATCCTGCGCATCTGCTAGGTTCATACCTGCCCACTCTGTTCCATAGTTGACCAATTTAGAAGCAACTACTTCTCCAAAGGTCTTGTCTCCAACTTGGACAAATGTAGGAGGCACTAGAGTGTTCCGAAGGGTCTTGCTAGCCGCTTCTTCCCCATTTGACTGGGCAGAATAGGCTGTGCGGTCCAAGGCAAAGTTCACTGCTTGGCGGAAGTTTTTGTTCAAGACAGCTGACTCAGTTGACTTCTTCTGCTCATCTGTCGTTTTAGATGTATGGTTGTAGGTCTTACGATTGACGTTGAAATTGAAGTACCAAGAAGTCTTGTCCTGCAAGCTATAGACGATATTATCCTTATATTTTTCCTTAGTTTTAGCGAAGTTAGAACTATTTGGATAAACCCCAGCGATAGAATAGGCTCCACTTTCAAAGTTACGGATAGTCAATTCTTGGTCTGAACCATCAAAGTAAGCCAATTTTACGTGTTCAATTGATACTTTGTCATGATCGTAGTAATGCGGATTTTTCACATACTCAATCGATGATTTCGATGTAAAATCTTTTAACAAATAAGGTCCGCTGTAGAGAATACTATCTGGAGATAGAGTTCCAAAATCTTTCCCTTTTGAATTTAAAAACTCTTCATTTACTGGGAAAAGAATACTATTGGTTGTTTTTGAATTCCAGTAAGGTTCTGGGCGTGTCAAAGTATACTCAATAGTCTGGTCATCAATTGCCTTCACCCCAACCTTAGAAAAGTCAGAATCCGCTCCTGTAATATAATCATTCAAGCCCTTGATCGAGTTTTGAATCAAATCAATGGCCTGTGATTTATTATCCACTGCATACTTAATACCTGTCACAAAATCTTGTGCCTTGACTGGGGCGTACTCTTCACCGTCAGCTGTGAACCATTTGGCATCTTTTCTCAATTTGTAGGTATAAGTCAGACCATCTCTTGAAACAGACCAGTCTTCTGCCAAAGATGGAACTAGATTTCCATAATTGTCATTCTCAAACAAACCATCAACTAGGTTGGTTATAATCGATGTATTGTCAGCGTAGTAGTCTAATAAATAGTTAAATGTAGTTGGATTTCCACTAAAGGTTGATGAGTAAGTTTTTGTATCTGAACCTGATTGTCCGCAAGCAGCTAAAAGCAAAGCAGCCGCAAAAGTCAGGCCTGCACTAAGGACACGCTTTTTTGTATTCATCTTCTTTCTCCTTTATGTTAGTTTTTATAACATAAGTTTATTTTACCAAATTAGTGGGGATTTGTAAAGTTAATTGAATTTCTAGAATGGAAGTTTATAAACTCTAGGCATTAAAAAAACAAAGGATTCCTGTCTTTCATACAGTCCTCCCTTGTTTTTATACAATTCATTAACTAAAAAACCATTTGCGAAAACGAGCCTAGACTCATTTTACGTGTTTTTCTAAATCCTTTTGATACTGAGCATTCGATTCTAGTTTTTCCTTTTGCCACTTCTTGAGGGCCGCCTCATACTCTTTCGTTGTGACAATATCATTTTGAAGTTCCATTCCTTTAAAAATAAATGGATCCCCTTTGATACCAACTTGTGAATAAGCTTTAGTAAATGGTACAGCACGACTTACCATAGGAGAACCTCCTGAAGACGCCACTGGAATAAGGAGAGAACTATCTGTTACCCAAGCTTGAGCCTTAGCATATTTCTCATAACGTTTGTCAAGATTGGTCGTCTCAGAAGCAGCATCGTCCAAGAGCTTCTTGTATTCATCCAAGCCAACTTTCGCCATGACTTCAGGATCCTTGCCCTTTGTTATACCTAGGTGTTTCAAGGCAGAACCCTTCTTAGCATCTAAAATATTGAGATAGGTTGCTGGATCTTGGTAATCTGGTCCCCAACCTGTTCCGTTCAAATCATAATCTTTTTGAGTTGGCACTTTTGCTTGGGAAGTAATACTTTCCTTCTCATTATCTGTCATTTGAAGAACATCTACAATGACATTATCAGAACCAAGCGTTTCTTCAATCGATTGTTTTAATGAATTTGTCTGTTGAACTGCAACTACATCTGTCTGTTCTACTGGTACATCCAAATGAATCGGGAAACTTACTCCCTTGCTTTGCAATTCTGACTTCGCTTTCTCAAATGCTGATTTGGCCTTCGTAGGATTGTAAATTGTATCCTTACCATCTGTGAGAGTCACATCTTTCCACTGTTCTCCATATTTCAGTAGTTCATCCTGAGCCAGCTGTCCGAAGGTCTTCCCTGCTACTTGAACATAATTATCTGGCACTAGACTATTACGAATAATCTTATCCGCACCTTCTTCACCGTTTAATTGAGCTGTATAGGCGTGGCGATTGAAGGCAAAATTAATCGCTTGACGGAAATTTTTATTCAGCATAGCTTCTTTTGTAGAAAGCTTTTGTCCTTCATCTGTCTTGGCTGTTTTATTATATGATTGACGATTTACATTAAAAGTAAAGTAGTAACTAGTTGCTTCCTGAGGGCTATAAATAATCTGATCGCCATATTTCTCTTTGGTAGAAGCAAAACTTGAACTATTTGGGAAAAGTCTCGCTGTATTATATGCTCCTGTAGCGAAACTACGGATAAGAGACTCTTGATCTGAACCGTCATAGAATGTTAATTTTACATTATCAATCTTGACATTTTCCTTATCCCAATAGTTAGGATTTTTTTCATACTCAATCACAGATTTAGAAATCAAAGATTTCAAAAAATATGGGCCGTTGTAAAGAATACTTGATGGAGTTGGCGCTCCGTAATCCTTGCCAGTTGCATTCAAAAATTCTTCATTTACAGGAAGCATGGTTGCTGTTGTTACTTTAGAGTTCCAAAAACTTTCTGGTTTATTAAGGGTATATTCTACCGTATAATCATCAAGAGCTTTAACACCTACAGTTGAGAAATCATTGCTTTCACCACTAACATAAGCCTCCAAACCTTTGATTGATTTTTCAATCAAAGAAAGACCATCTGACTTACCATCTGCTGCATGTTTCAGACCTGTAACAAAGTCCTGAGCCTTAACTTCTGCATACTCCTCTCCTTCAGAAGTATACCACTTCACTCCCTTACGAAGTTTGTAAGTGTAAGTCAAACCATCGGCTGAAACAGTCCAATCCTCTGCTAAAGACGGAACAAGATTCCCATATTTATCATTCTCTAAAAGACCATCAACAACATTACCAATCACGTCAGAGGTCGAACTTTTACTCGTAATGCTATAATCCAAGGAAGACGGATCTACCGCATAGACATAAGAAAAGCTCCTCGGGGCCTCTGCTTTCTTATCACTTTTCCCACAAGCCGTTAAAAGAAGGGCTGCACTCATCGTTAATCCTGCTCCTAAAATCCACTTTTTAGATTTCATAATCAAACTCCTTTAGTAATATGTTATTTCCACCATTATACTCTATTTTATTCTAAATGCAAGAGCTTTCGACAGATTTTTTAGAAAATTCTAACAGATGTTATTCAAAAACATTTCAGTTGTAGATAGAGCACTCAAATCACATCTTTGAGGTCGGATAAATAGCTGACCGAACTAAAGCATATCTACAGTATCCAAGGATGACCTTGTTTGAGAAGTTTTTGAAGAGTACTATAAAAAAGAACCTCAGCCCCAAAAGCTGAAGATTCTCTAGCTTTAGTCAGTCAATTCCACACAGAAAGCATCCCATGGAGCCAAGATTTGTTTTTCAAAAACTTCTTGAGCCACAGTATTTTCAATCAGGACTGATTTAACTTTTCCTTCTACTGCCAAGTCTTGCTCTTCATTGGACAAGTTGGCCACAACTAGGAAACGACGATCTTCATCTTTACGGATATAAGCAAAGACCTTGTCAGCCGTATCGAGTAATTCAAAATCAGCTCGAATCAACCAGCTGTTCTCCTTACGGATTTGAACCAGTTTCTGATAGGTATAGAAAATAGAATCTGGATTTGCCAGCGCTTCTTGAACATTGATTTCTTCATAGTTTGGATTGACTGCCAACCAAGGTTGACCTGTTGAAAAGCCAGCATTTTGGCTCTCATCCCATTGCATCGGGGTACGGGCATTGTCACGTCCAATGACACGGATACTATCCATGATTTCTTCCATCGGAACGCCTTTTTCAAGAGCTTCACGCGCATAGTTGAGGGATTCAATATCTTCTACTTGGTCCAGTGTTTCAAACGGATAGTTGGTCATCCCAATCTCCTCACCCTGGTAGATATAAGGTGTCCCTCTCATGAGATGAAGCAAAATTGCAAAGGCTTTGGCAGATTTTTCACGGTATTCTTGGTCATTTCCCCAGATAGAGACAATACGAGGGAGGTCATGATTATTCCAAAAGAGGGAATTCCAGCCGTCTTCAACTCCTAACTCAGTCTGCCATTTGTTGAAAATCTCTTTTAACTTACTGATATTCAGCTCTTTTTGATAGTGCCACTTAGGTTGCCCTTCCTGATACTGAAGACAGATATGCTCAAACTGGAAGACCATAGACAGTTCTTGCCCCTTTGGATCAGAATAGAGCTTGGCAATCTCTGGCGTTGCTCCCCAGGTCTCTCCCACTGTCAAGAGATCTTTGTCGCCAAAGGTCGCCTGATTCATTTCCTTGAGATAAGGGTGGAGCATAGGGCCGTTATTGACTACCTTCTCGTCAGGAATTTTCCCAATCATGTCAATGACATCCATACGGAAACCACCAATACCTTTATCAATCCAGAAGTTCATCATTTCATAAATTTTCTGGCGCAGTTTTTCATTTTCCCAGTTGAGATCAGGCTGTTTCTTGCTGAAAAAGTGGAGATAGTATTGACCTGACTTTTCATCGTATTCCCAAGCTGATCCACTAAAAATAGAATCAAGATCGTTTGGTTCATCTCGCCAGATATAGTAGTCTCGTTCAGGACTGTCAGGATTTTCACAGGCCTCGACAAACCAAGCATGTTCATCTGAGGTGTGATTGACCACCAAGTCCATGATGATACGAATATCACGCTTCTTAGCTTCTGCGATCAGTTGGTCCATATCCTCCATAGCCCCGAAAACAGCTGCAATCGCTTGGTAATCTGCAATATCGTAGCCATTATCATCCATGGGGCTGTCATAAACAGGAGAAAGCCAAATCGCTGTGATTCCTAACTTGGCTAAATAGTCTAACTTACTGGTAATACCTGGCAAATCACCAATTCCATCTCCATTACTATCCATAAAACTCTTTGGATAGACTTGATAGACTACGGCATTGTGCCACCATTTTTCTTGCATCTTCTTACCTCATTATTTTAATAATTTATAGTCTATGATAGCGTTTTTTAAAACTTTGTGCAAGCGTTTGCCTAATCTTTTTGATTCCTTTTTTAACTCCATAGTTTCCTAACTTCCAATTTTTTATTATAATAGAGGTCAGAGGTAAAAAAATGAAAAAACAAGCTTTTAGTTCTGAACAATATTTGAATCTACAGCGCGACCACATCTTGGAGCGCATTAATCAATTTGACGGCAAGCTCTACTTGGAGTTTGGTGGTAAAATGTTAGAAGATTTCCACGCCGCTCGTGTTCTTCCTGGTTATGAGCCTGACAATAAAATCAAGCTCTTGCAAGAATTGAAAGAGCAGGTTGAGGTTGTGATTGCTATTAATGCAAGTAACATCGAGCATTCTAAAGCACGTGGTGACTTGGGCATTTCTTATGACCAAGAAGTTCTTCGCTTGATTGATAAATTCAATGAATTAGGGATTTTTGTCGGCTCTGTTGTCATCACACAATACGCTGGTCAGCCCGCTGCAGATGCCTTCCGCAACCAACTTGAGAAAAATGGAATTGATTCTTATCTTCATTATCCAATCAAAGGATATCCAACAGATATGGATCACATCATTTCTCCAGAAGGAATGGGGAAAAACGACTATATCAAAACCAGTCGCAACTTGATCGTCGTAACAGCTCCTGGACCTGGTTCTGGAAAATTGGCAACTTGTATGTCAAACATGTATCACGACCAAATCAATGGTATCAAGTCTGGCTACGCTAAATTTGAAACCTTCCCAGTTTGGAATCTTCCCCTTCATCACCCAGTCAACTTGGCTTATGAGGCTGCCACAGCTGACCTTGACGATGTCAACATGATTGACCCTTTTCATCTCCAAACTTACGGAGAAACCACTGTCAACTACAACCGTGATATCGAAATCTTCCCAGTGCTCAAGCGCATGTTGGAACGTATCCTAGGTGAATCTCCTTACGCTTCACCGACAGACATGGGTGTCAACATGGTTGGTTTCGCTATTACTGATGATGAGGCTGCTGTCGAAGCTTCTAAACAAGAAATCATCCGCCGTTACTATCAAACTGTTCTTGACTTCAAGGCTGAAAAAGTTGGCGAAGCTGCTGTCAAGAAAATTGAGTTGCTCATGAATGACCTCGGCATCACACCTGCAGACCGTAAGGTTGCTGTCGTTGCCCGTCAAAAAGCAGAAGAAACTGGCGGACCAGCCCTAGCACTTGAATTGCCAACTGGGGAAATCGTGACTGGTAAGAACTCAGAACTCTTTGGTCCTACAGCTGCCGCCTTGATCAACGCCATCAAGAAGTCAGCTGACATTGCCAAGGAAGTAAAACTCATCGAGCCTGAACTTGTCAAACCGATCCAAGGTCTTAAAATCGATCATCTCGGTAGTCGTAATCCACGCCTGCATTCAAATGAAATCCTGATTGCCCTTGCTATCACAGCTACGGAAAATCCTGACGCTGCCCGCGCTATGGAAGAACTTGGCAACCTCAAAGGAAGCGAAGCCCACTCAACCATCATCTTAACCGATGAAGACAAGAATGTCCTTCGTAAATTGGGTATCAATGTAACCTTTGACCCTTACTACCAATACAACCGCTTGTATCGTAAGTAACGATTTGAACCTCTCCACTCTCGGAGAGGTTTTCTCTCTGTCTCAGGAGCCAGCTTTATGTTATAATGAAAGAAGAAAACTGAAAGGATTTACCATGTCAAAAGAAGTTATTGTTGAAAGTTTTGAACTTGACCACACCATTGTTAAAGCACCCTATGTTCGCTTGATTGGGGAAGAAACAGGACCAAAGGGAGACGTTATCTCCAACTTTGATATTCGCTTGGTGCAACCAAACGAAGACTCAATCCCTACCGCTGGCCTTCACACTATCGAGCACCTCTTAGCCAAACTCATCCGTACCCGCATCGACGGCATGATTGACTGTTCACCATTTGGTTGTCGCACAGGATTCCACATGATTATGTGGGGGCGCCACACCAGCGCTGAAATTGCGGCTGTTATCAAGGATTCGCTCAAGGAAATCGCTGAGACTACTACTTGGGAAGATGTCCCTGGAACAACCATCGAATCTTGCGGAAACTATAAGGACCACAGCCTCTTTTCTGCTAAAGAATGGGCGAAACTCATCTTGGAGCAAGGAATTTCAGATGATGCCTTTGAGCGTCATGTGATCTAAACACAAAAAGGAACCAGTTTTTCAGCTGGCTCCTTCTTTTTTTATCCTCAAAATTTTGTCTTATACTCAATGAAAATCAAAGAGCAAACTAGGAAACTAGCCGCAGGCTGTACTTGAGTACGGCAAGGCGACGTTGACGTGGTTTGAAGAGATTTTCGAAGAGTCTTAGGCTTTCTCGCGAATAACTAGGATACCATCTTCCATATCTGCTTCCAGATGTTTAGCATCTAAATGATCCAAGTGGAAGTCTGTCACCTTATCACGAATTTCTTGTTCCAGCACGCGACGGAGCGGACGAACACCCATGACTTCGTCATAACCTTCTTCTGTGATATAGTCTTTAGCCACTTGACTAACTACCAAATCAATATCTTTCTTAGCCAAGGTTTGGTTGACTTCAGCCAACATCAAGTCCACAATCTTAGAAAGGTCTTCCTTCGTCAAGTGCGAGAACTCGATAACTGCGTTGAAGCGGTTAAGGAATTCTGGGCGGAAGAAGGGTTTCAAACGATCCATCAATTCTGGTTTATCTGCATCTTCCGTCAAATTAGCTTCATAGCCAAATCCAGCATTTGATGTTGCGATAATAACTGTGTTCTTGAAGTTTACCGTATTTCCTTGACCATCGGTCAAACGACCATCATCCAAGACTTGGAGGAGAAGAGTGATCACTTGAGGATCAGCCTTTTCAATTTCATCCAAGAGAATGATAGAGTATGGATTGCGACGCACACGTTCTGTTAAGGTATTGCTATTGTCATCATAACCCACATATCCTGCTGTTGTACCAATTAGCTTAGAAACGGCTGTGCGGTCACTGTATTCAGACATATCCAAACGAATGATTGCGTCCTTGGTTCCAAACATATCTAGCGCCAATTGTTTAGCAAGTTCTGTCTTACCAACCCCAGTTGGACCTACAAAGAGGAAGCTACCGATTGGGCGATTGCCTTCATCGAAACCAGCACGGTTACGACGGATGGCACGAGCTACAGCTTCTACCGCCTTGTCTTGTCCGATCACCTTGTCTTGCAAGCGATGAGCCATATCTTTCAAACGTTCGATATCTGATGCTCCCATTTGTGAAACTGGGATACCCGTCATTCGTTCTACAGATTCAGCCACATCGTTGACACTTGCAGTCACTTTCATATCTTCTGTGTGGTTTTCGATTTTCTTTTCCAATTCTGCAATACGTGTTTTATAGTTTAGAGCTGCTTCAAAATCTTCTGCTTCAACTGCTTTTTCTTGCTTGTCTTTCTCCGCCTCAATTTCCCGTTCAACAGCATGCACATCTGTTACTGGATGTTGAGCCGCCAAGTGAGCTGCCGTTACATCAACAAGGTCGATAGCCTTATCAGGCAGGCTACGTTGAGGAATGTATTGGACAGAATAATCCACAGCTGCTTTCAAGACTTCGTCTGGCAAGATGACATTGTGGTGTTGTTGATAGAGATCACGAATTCCTTGAAGGATTTTAAAAGTATCTTCTGCTGAAGGAGCATTGACCTTGACTTCGTTGAAACGACGAGCAAGAGCAGCATTCTTCAAAATGGTGTTACGATATTCGTCTTGAGTCGTTGCCCCAATCACTGTCAACTCACCACGGGAGAGAGCTGGCTTGAGAATGTCCGCAAGCCCTTTAGAACCACTGTCTCCACCAGTGCTACCAGCACCGAGAATTTGGTGAATTTCATCAAAGAAGAGGATAATATTCCCTGCTTCTTTGACCTCATTGACCAGGTTTTGAACGTTTTCTTCAAAGCTACCACGGTATTGAGTTCCAGCCTCCAGACCTGAGATATCAATAGAAATAATTTCCTTGTTCTTAATAGCAGCTGGAACATCTCCGTTCACAATGGCTTGTGCTAGACCTTCTACAACAGCTGTCTTACCAACACCTGCATCTCCGACCAAAACAGGATTATTTTTCGTACGACGTGAGAGGATTTCAGATGTTTCTTGAATTTCCTTGTTTCGTCCGATAACAGGATCCAACTTGCCCTCGCGAGCTTCCGCTGTCAAGTTTCGACCTAGTTTAGCAAGGACACCGTCTTGTTTCATACCTGAAGCCTGTTGTTGCATTTGCCCATCAACTTCTGCATTTCCTGGAAATTGGCCAGTTGCACGATAATGAGCAAATTCCTCAGGTGTCACTTCACGTCCATTAATCAAGTAACGGCGATTTTCAGAACTATATCCTCGCATACCACCCATCAATTGGTTAAATAAATCATCCATGTTGTTAAAGTTATTAAAGTTGTTGTTCATATTCTTTACCTCTTTTTGTTTACTTAGTTATGATCACTGATATTGACTATCTTTGACCTTTGTTCTAAAGAATTTAGACTAGCTAGATGGCTACTCTAGGTACTATTTCTGGTTTTTCTTTTTCAAGCAGGAGTAGACTATCTTTACTTCTGAAGATTTCTAGATGAAACATAGACCCACCTCTTTCTATTTTACTTTAAATAACACTCTTCAAACCACGTCAGTTCTATCTGCAACCTCAAAACAGTGTTTTGAGTAACCTGCAGCTAGCTTCCTAGTTTGCTCTTTGATTTTTCATTGAGTATAAATGTTCAAGTAAGGCTTTCATTTACCTTACGTTCATAATATACTACATTAGTCAGAAAAGGTCAAGAGATTTGACTTTAATTGACCAATATTTTTTAGAATGCAAAAACACCCTGAAACTGAACATCAGGGTGCCATTCTTACATCAAATATAAAATTGCTAGGGTTAAGAGACTTGCTAGAAGCCCCACTCCCCAAAAGAAGAAGTCAACCTTCCACTCGCTCCAAGGATTTCCTTTACCAGACAATCCTCCAAGCTCAAAATGGTGATGCACAGGCGTCATACGGAAAATACGTTTACCACCTGTCAGTTTGAAATAGCTGACTTGCATCATGACCGAAGTTGTTTCAAAGACATAAACAATTCCGATAATCAAGAGAGTCCATTCTTGGTGAAGGGCCATAGAGATAGCTGCCAGCATTCCACCGAGCGCCAAACTTCCCACATCTCCCATAAAGACCTTAGCAGGCTTATGGTTAAAGACAAAGAAACCAAGCAAACCACCAATCATGGCCAAAATCACCAGAAGGATATCCATCTGACCTTGCACATAGGCAATAACTCCATAGGCAGACAAACTAATCACAACGGAAATACTAGCTAAACCATCAATACCGTCTGTCAAATTTACTGCGTTTGAAAAACCGACTAGCCAGAAAAGAGCGAAGACAATATAGAAAATCCCTAGATGCACTTGATAACCAAAGACAGACAGCATATCGCCACCGCGCTCATAGAAAAGGTAGAAAATAACGCCACCTAGAAGCTGAAGAGCCAATTTCTGCTTGGGATTTAGCCCCTCATTGATTTTTCGGAAGACCTTAAGGAAGTCATCTAAAAATCCGATTAAACCATAAAGAACCAAGATAAATAAAATCATACCGACATTATTGCTGAGTTGATTACTAAATAGGGCGAAAAAGAAAGCAACTAAAACAGAAGCAATTAAGAAAACCAAACCTCCCATTGTAGGAGTCCCAGCTTTTGCCTGGTGCTGTTTGACATCCTCATGCATCTGCTGGCCTGTAATTTGCGCCTTTCTATAAAATTGGATAAAGGCCGGAATTCCTACTAAAGTTAGTAAAAATGTCACAATTCCAGCACTGATAGAAATAAACATATTAGTCTCCTAAAGTTAATTTAATTTTTTTAATGTTTTTGATAGCTGTATTAGTCCGAACATCTTGCTTCTGAACAACAGAACCTGAACCTTCAAATTCCAGCTCAATATCCAACCATTTAGCAAAGGTCTCGGCAGTCTCTTTTTTCCAGCCATACATGTCTGGAATTTCTTCTACCTTATCCGATAAAAGGAGAACTTGTTGGTTTGGTGCAAGATTAGTCCCTTCTTCTACAGAAGTCTCTTTAATCTTTGTTCCAGTACCTACAACGATTGGTTGAACAAGGTTACGTCGTAATTCCTCTGCTAAATCACCCGGCGTGTAATCCTTAGTTGCAGGCATTGCATAACTTGTAATCTTACTAAACTGCTCCAAATTCTTAGCAGTTGACTGAAGATTGAGTGATTCTTTCATAGCTGAAGCCCGCTCCAAGATTGGGTTGGCAAATTCTCCCAACTGGATACCTGAATAATGTTCAGGTTGTTGAACCGTCACATAGAGGATAAAATCAGGATTTTCAGCAGGGTTCATCGATACAGCTGAAAAAATGTAATTGGTCGTACCAACTAAGTAACCTCCATTTTTCTCATCGGCAATCTGGGCCGTACCGGACTTGATGGCTACATTTTGACCAGGAACAGTTACAGTTGGTTTCCCTGTCTTATGATTATACATAGTTCCATATACTGGATCTGTTCCTACCAAAACCATGTTGGTTCGAGTTAGACTGGCTGCATCTTTAGAAACAGGATTTCCTACAATCTCTTTTTGAGATTTCCGAACAGATTGGTCATTTGGGTCATATAAGGCACTGATAAATTTAGGTTCTAACATAACTCCATCATTAGCAATAGCTGTAAAGGCACGAAGCATTTGTGTTTGTGTCACTGAAATTCCTTGCCCAAATGAGCTTTGAGCAATACTAACAATATTATCAGCTGGAAGTTGACCAGCGTATTCATCTGTCAAGCCAAAGCGAGTTGGGACCCCAAATTTAAAGCGGTTTAGATAATCCAACCAAGTAGCATCTCCCATTTTTTGTTCAAGTAGACTCATTCCAACATTACTGGAGTGAGCGAAACCTTGTAAGAAAGTCATCATCCCACCAGTAGTCAAACCATCATTAACATCCCAATCTCGAGTCGTCGCATCCGCTATTTTAAATTCACTGCTATTGAAGTATTCTCCACTTGGGAAGGTATTATTATCAATAGAAGAAGCTAACGTCATAACCTTCATGGCTGATCCTGGTTCATAGTTACTTTGATAAAGAATATCACGCCAAACAAAGTCTTTGGTGATACCATCCTTAGTATCTGCATTAAAGGTAGGTCGTTGGGTGGTAGCAAGGATTTCACCGGTCTTTGCACTGACCAAGGTCGCCGTCATGTACTTACCCTTTACCTTTTCTAGAAAGGCATTCATCTGGGTTTCCATAAAAGATTGGAGCGGACTAGACAATGTTGTATAGACATCCTTACCATTCACAGTCTTCTGTGATATCTGTTCCGTACCTGGAACAATATTCCCTAAACGATCTTTTTCATAGGTAATAATCCCATCTGTCCCTGCAAGAATGGTATTTAACGAACTCTCCAGACCAAAAGTTCCTAATAAACTCTTACTGCCGTCCTCATTTTCATGAAGTTGGGCTAAACCAATAAAACTAGAAGCAAATTGTCCATTTGGATAGCTTCTGTTAGGGCTAGTTGTAAAATCAATCCCTTCAACACTAGCCTCTTTTAATTCTTTTTTAATAGCCATCATATTGGCATAGGTAATCCCATTTCCTTTTGCACCAAAAGAAACTTGGGTCAGATTTGGTTGGGCTAGTTGCTCTTTTACATAAGCTTCGTCCATATCCAAATATTTGTGGAAAACTTCTGCTACCTTATTAAACTGCGAATCCTCTACATAAAGAATTTTTCCCGTTGCTGACTTGTATTTTTTATCAATAACAGCATACACATTATATGAAGTCGCATCTTCAGCAATAGGCACTCCATTTCGGTCATAGATGGTTCCACGTTTGGCAGGAACTGTGCGAGTTATTTGATGAACCTTCTTAGCTTCTTTTACTAGGTCCGCTCCAAATTTACTACCACTCCCGATAATAACAGCAAAATTGACCAAAAAGATAGCGAAAAGTACGACAGCTAACAAACTGATGTACTTGCCGACTATTCTACGATTTTCTGCGGGAGATTTACGATTTCTTATCGCAAATCGGGTTATTTTTTCTGTCCATTTCATATCTTACTCCGCTGTTCGGATATTTTCGTTATTCAATTTCAAATCTTTTTTATCTGCAATCTCTTTCAAGCGCTCTGAACGAATCAATTCATTCACTTCCTGCTTGGCATCGTCCAGCTCTGTCTTCTTCTCCTCTATCTGCGCATTGATTTTTGTCAAATCACTTTGCACTTGCAAGAGTCGTGTCTGCATAAAGATAATACTTACTGCTAAGACGAGAGCCGTAAAAGCGATGGAAAGATAAAAAGCCTTCTCCACACGGGAGAATTTTTTTATACGATTCTGCAAGAATTGACTGGTTGTTTCTTTTTTATCTACCATTTTTTCCTCTTACTTGTGAATTTTTCTGGCCACGCGCAACTTGGCTGAGTGCGAGCGGTTATTGGCTTCTAATTCTTCTGCACTTGGCAAGATTGGCTTACGGGACACCAATTCCATCTTGGGCCTGAGATCATCTGGGATGAAGGGCAAACCTTTGGGAACTTCCACCGTTGAAGCTTCCTTGAACAATTGCTTGGTCAAGCGGTCTTCTAGCGAATGGAAGGTAATCACTGAGATTCTACCATCTAGTGCCAACATCTCCATAGCCTGCTGGATAGATTCATCTGCCGCCCCCAGTTCATCGTTAACTTCAATTCGAATAGCCTGGAAAATCTGCTTGGCAGGATGACCCTTCTTCTTGAGTTCTTTTGCAGGCTTAGCAGACTTGATAATCTCTGCCAACTCAGTCGTTGTCTCAATTGGCTTCACTTCCCGTGCTTGTTCAATCTTGCGCGCGATCTGTTTAGAGAATTTATCCTCGCCATACTTGAAGAAAATTCGCACCAAGTCATGATAGTCATAGTGGTTCACCACTTCATAGGCCGTCAGACTAGCCTCCTGATTCATGCGCATGTCCAGTGGCGCATCCTTTTTATAAGAAAAACCACGCTCACGCTGGTCCAGCTGAGGACTAGACACTCCCAAGTCATAACAAATTCCATCAATTTCCTGAACACCAGCTTCGAGCAAACGTGCCTGCAAATGACGGAAGTTATCCTTGATAAAAGTCACCATCCCCTTTTCAATGTAAGGTGTCAAGCGTTCTTGCGCATTGTCAATGGCATTCTGGTCCTGGTCAAAGGCATAGAGATGGCCTTTTTCACTTAATTTACTTAATAAATATTCGCTATGGCCTGCTCCACCCAAAGTCGCATCAACGTAGATACCGTCAGGCTTTACGTCGAGCATATCAATCGTCTCGTGGAGTAAGACCGTTACATGATGAAATTCTTTTGTCATATCTTATCTATTTTACCACAAATCTGACCAGCTTGCACTAGTCAGACAAATAGGCTAAAAACAAGTAAGAATTTCTTTAAGAAATATGTCAAATATGCTTGACATTCGCTCTATAGAAGAATATAATGTAGTCAAATATATACGACACAAATCAGAAAGGAGAACAGATGAATCGTGTGAAAGAATTTCGCAAGGAACTAGGCATTTCCCAGCTCGAGCTCGCCAAGGATATCGGTGTCTCGAGACAAACTATCAACATGATTGAGAACGACAAGTACAATCCAACTCTGGAACTCTGTCTCAATCTCGCCCGTAGCCTCCAAACTGACCTCAACAGTCTCTTTTGGGAGGATGATTTTTAAAAAAGGAGCCAACACATGAAAAAAGAAACCTTCACTGAAAAACTGATCAAGCGTACATACGGTATTTCTGATCCACTTGACGAATACAAACGACGCGAGGCTGATCGTATCGGCAACCAAGTCTTTATCTTCCTCTTTTATCTGATGATTTTCGGAAATCTTATTCCACTCCTTCTGGCCTATAAATATCCTCAAGAAGTGGCTCTAATCTATCCTCCTCTGATTTTAGTGATTGCCCTCATCGCTGCTGGCTATGTCACCTACCAAATGAAAAAAACAGGGATTACAGCTATTGATCCAGATATGCTGAGTGAGAAAGAAAGTAAGCAACTTCGCTACCCTGGTCTGAAAGCAGGTTTGTTCTTTGGTCTATGGATATTTTTTATAACTCCTCTTCTCGATATACTTATAGGTGAAGGTCAGGACTATTTTCAGTCTCTTCTCACTATAAGAAATGGTATATCAAGCATTCTCGGTTCTATCTTCTTCGGGGCAAGCATACAGTTCCTCATCTCCCGTCGCATTGCAAAAGCCAAGAAAGATCAGGATAATGATTAGGAGGAAACTCATGAAAAAAGAAAAGAAACAGTTACGTCATCCTGGTCTGAAAGCAGGTTCGATTTATGGAATAGTGATATTTTTTATAATTCCACTCATTTCATTGATACCCTAACAAGTGAAAATCCAAATTTTATCAGTTCTCTTCTAAATACAAAACATATTTTTAAAACTATACTGGGAGCTTTCTTTTTCGGAGTGATGATGCATATTGTCGACTCACTTCGTATTGCAAGAGCTAAAAAAGACCAGAATTAGGAGGTGCCCTATGAAATCACTAGTAACTTTACTTACCTATCATCTTTTGTTCAGTTCTCTGCTCATCTTCATCATCATTTCAGGGAACTTGCCAATCAACGAGACATTCCTCGTGCTAGTCTTTATTCTAGCCCTTAACAAAGGACTGACTTATCTAAAGATTGACTCCCCAAAAACGCGCACACTTAACTTAGCACTGTACTTTATGATTCTATCTTTACCACAACTGATGGTCATCTCAAGCGGTTGGCAATATTATTTACTGCTCACTATCGCTATCCTTTCTTCTATCACTTATCTTTATTATCTCTATCAATTCGTAAAAGAAAATCAGTAAAACCACTCATTTAGGAGGTTACTAACATGAAAAAAGAAGACTTAACCACTCGCCTACTTCGAAATCTCTTTCACATCCAAGGCCCTTTTGATGAATGCCGACAAGAGATTATCTATAAGGCTTGTGCCCGTTCCATGGTCCAAATCGTTTATTCTTCCTTCTTTATCTTCTTATTTTATCTGTTATTTGGACGCTTCATAGAAGCCGTTCGCTATGCCATGCCCTACGTATACTCTGGACTCATTTTTTTCATTACTTTAAAAACTCAAAGAGCCGTCAAAGAACTCCATCTTGAAAAAGATGACAAGTCAGAAATCATCCTCAAAACCTACAGCAAAGCCCAAATCAAATTTCGAAGCTGGGTTGTGTTTATCGGTCTTCAGATTGGCCTCTTTACCCTACTCATCTTTCATAAAGTCTTCGTTCAGCAGATGTCCTTTTCAGATTTTGGAAAGTTGCTTGTGCAATTTGATAAAAGTGTTCCTTTCCTGATGTATGGCCTGATTATCGGTAGCATTTTTGGAACCCTGACCTACGGATTTCTATCACTACAGGAGGAGAAAACTCCTAAACATACCAAACAGAAGGAGAAAAGCAAGCAATGACTTCACTCTACGATTTTTTAGTCTTAAACCAAGACAATCAAGAAACCCCATTAGATGCCTATCGTGGTAAGATTCTCTTGGTTGTCAACACTGCGACTGGATGTGGTTTAACGCCCCAGTACCAAGGACTCCAAGAACTCTATGACCGATATCAAGACCAAGGCTTTGAGATTTTAGACTTCCCTTGCAATCAGTTTATGGGACAAGCACCAGGTAGCGCAGAGGAAATCAATAGTTTCTGTAGTCTACACTATCAAACTACTTTTCCTCGTTTTGCCAAGGTCAAGGTCAACGGTAAAGAAGCAGATCCCCTCTATGTTTGGTTGAAAGACCAGAAATCTGGCCCACTAGGAAAACGAATTGAATGGAATTTCGCTAAATTTCTTATCGGTCGAGACGGGCAGGTATTTGAACGCTTCTCTTCCAAAACAGACCCACAACAAATTGAAGAGGCCATACGAAAATTACTCTGATTTTTTGAATACATCCTTTCATTTAGTTTCATTTTTGAAAGGATGTATTTTTTCTTTAAAAAGCAAATGAATTTCTTTAAGTTAGATTGATTTTCTTACATTTCTCTATTGCATTTCTTGGAATAATTTAGTATATTTGTTATATTAAGGATTTTGGGTCATTTTAAAGATTAAGATGGCAATTTAAATTTTTTTATCTTAAGATGAAAGCGCTTAAATAGGAGGAAGGTTATACTCAAACTATTGAACAAATCAACTATCATTAAAGAAAATCGTTTCCAAGTCATACTTGGGCTCAGACAGTAGCTGACTGTCTTTATTCAAACTAGGAGTACATTATGAATCGATACCTTTTTGAAAAAGGGCAAACTTTTAGCATCAGAAAATTAACCGTTGGTGTTGCTTCGGTTATGGTTGGACTCGCTTTTTTTGCATCTGGAACAGCACTAGCGGACGAAGCAAAAATTGAAGCTACAAGTTCTCAACCAAACGTAGAAAAATTGGCCGAGGCTGAAAAAACTAAACCAGAAATCAAAAATGAAAGTCCTGTAATCTCTACACCTCAAAAGTCAGAGCAAGCAGAGAAAACTGTTAAACCAGCAGAAGAAAAATCTGTAGCAGATACTAAGACTACTGACTTACTTCCTGAAGAAATCCACGATCAAGCTTATCCTGACACGCCCGTGAAAAACATAGATACTTCAGCAATCGTAGACAAGAAGGATAGCCCTAAAGTTTATACAGAAAGCATTCTAAAAAACAAGGAAGAACTTCCAAAAGAAGCTGAAAATGGTAATCGTGCAATCATCAACGGTGGTCTAGATTTGAAGCACGTCCCTTATGAAGGACAACCTGCTACTGCTGCTAGTATGATTTATACTATTTACAATGGTGGTTCCCAACGCTATATCGTGCCTGGTTCTGGTATTTTTGTGGCACCAAATGTCATCTTGACTGTCGCTCACAACTTTTTAGAATCAAACCGTGATACAAAAGAAGGACATATTCGAGGTGGAGATTCTGCTAAGTTTTACTATAACCTCGGTTCTAATTCTGCTGTTCGTAATTCTCAACCTGTAACGGGTAATACTACTCTTTTTAAAGAAGAAGATATTCATTTTTGGAACAAGAAAGAATTTGGAAAAGGATATCAAAATGACTTGGCTGCTGTTGTAGCACCTGTTCCTCTTCAAATCGCTAGTCCAAATAAAGCTGCTACCTTTGTTCCCTTGGCAGAAAATAAAACCTATCAACCAGGAGATCCTGTTAGCACGATTGGATATCCGAACGATTCAAGCTCACCAGAGCTCAAAAAACCAATTGTCGCTGGTCAACTTTACAAGGTAGATGGTGTTGTGAAGTCTGTTGATAAGTATGATGATAAAGGCTCAAAAGGCATCACCTATCATATGACTTCTATTTCAGGCCTTTCAGGTGCTGGCATTATCAACGGCGATGGTAAAGTAGTCGGTGTTCACCAACACGGCACAATTGAAAACGGCATCCCTGACAAAGACCGTTTCGGCGGCGGAATCGTTCTCTCACCTGAGCAAGTCAAATGGGTAAAAGATATTATCGCAAAATATGGTGTCAAAGGTTGGTACCAAGGTGATAATGGGAAACGATATTACTTTACTCCTGAAGGAGAAATGTTCAGAAATAAAACTGCTGTTATTGGTGAAAATCAATATTCTTTCGATGAAAACGGTGTTGCAACACTCATTAAAGGAATCGATTACGGACGTGTAGTGGTTCAACACGTAGACGAAATTGGCAATCCAATCAAAACTGATGATACTTTTGTTGAAAAGACCGAAGTTGGAACAGCTTTTGATTATGACTTCAAAAAAGAAATCGCTAAGACCGACTTCTACACAAAAAATCAAGAGAAATACCAGATTGTCTCTATTGATGGCGTCGAAATCAATAAGCAACTCAAAGATGAGTGGACTTACAAGGTCGTCAGCAAAACAGCTCCAGGAACACGGGTCATCAAGGTGGTTTATAAAGTGAATAAAGGTTCATTTGCCATTCATTATCGCTTGAAAGGCTCAGAGCAAGAATTAGCAGATGTGGCTACTGATAATAACGATGGAAAAGAATACGAGGTTTCTTTTGTAAACACTTTTGAAGCAAAAGAAATCGCAGGCTACCGCGCAATCACTCCACGCTTAGAAGCCAGCATCCAGCACAAGGGTGTGAATGATATCGTCTTTGAATACGAAAAAATCTCTGATAGCTCGAATCCGACTTCAACTGTTTTACCTGTTGCTCATCCAGAAGATAAGGAAACAGAAATTGGAAATCACGGCCCGCTTCCAAGCAAGGCTCAACTTGATTATCACAAGGAAGAATTAGCCGCCTTCATCCACTATGGTATGAATACTTATACCAATTCTGAGTGGGGACACGGAAATGAAGATCCTAAAAACTTCAATCCAACTAACTTAGATACAGACCAATGGATTCGTACTCTAAAGGAAACTGGCTTTAAACGCACTATTATGGTTGTCAAACACCACGACGGTTTCGTTATTTACCCATCTAAATATACAAATCATACCGTAGCTGCAAGCCCATGGAAAGATGGAAAAGGGGACCTTCTAGAAGAAATCTCTAAATCGGCTACTAAATACGATATGAACATGGGTGTTTACCTATCGCCATGGGATGTTAATAGCCCTAAATATAAGGTAGCTACTCAAAAAGAATACAACGAATACTACCTCAATCAACTAAAAGAAATCCTTAGCAATCCAAAATACGGTAATAAGGGTAAATTTATCGAAGTCTGGATGGATGGAGCACGCGGTAGCGGTGCCCAAAAAGTAACCTATACTTTTGATGAGTGGTTCAAATACATCAAGGAAGCTGAGGGAGATATCGCTATCTTCTCTGCCGAACCAACAAGTGTCCGTTGGATTGGAAATGAGCGTGGTATCGCCGGTGACCCTGTATGGCATAAGGTCAAGAAAGCAAACATCACAGAAAATGTTAAGAACGAATACCTTAACCACGGTGACCCTGACGGAGATATGTACTCTGTAGGAGAAGCAGATGTTTCCATCCGCTCTGGCTGGTTCTACCACGATAACCAGCAACCAAAATCCCTCAAAGAATTGATGGATATCTACTTCAAGTCTGTTGGTCGTGGAACGCCGCTTCTTCTCAACATTCCACCAAACAAAGAAGGTAAATTCGCAGATGCTGACGTGGCTCGCTTGAAAGAGTTCAAGGCAACCCTTGATCAAATGTATGCGACTGACTTTGCCAAAGGTACGACTGTTACGGCAAGTTCTACTCGTCAGAATCATCTCTACAAGACCAGCCACCTCACAGACGGTAAAGACGATACTAGCTGGGCGCTTTCAAATGATGCTACAACTGGTAGCTTCACAGTTGATTTAGGACAAAAGAGACGTTTTGACGTCGTGGAACTCAAGGAAGATATTGCCAAAGGACAACGTATTTCTGGATTCAAGATTGAAGTCGAAATCAACGGACGCTGGGTTCCATATGGTGAAGGTTCAACCGTAGGCTATCGTCGTTTGATCCAAAGTCAACCTGTAGAAGCACAAAAAATCCGAGTTACGATTACTGGCTCACAAGCTACACCAATCCTAACTAACTTCTCAGTCTATAAAACCCCAAGCACTATCGAAAAGAATGATGGCTATCCTCTTGGACTAGAATACCACTCAAATATAACGGCTGACAAGGAAGGTACAACTTGGTACAATGAATCAGAAGGTATTCGCGGCACTTCTATGTGGACTAACAAGAAAGATGCCAAAGTCACCTACCGTTTCACAGGAACCAAGGCTTACATCGTATCAACAGTAGATCCAAGCCATGGTGAAATGTCTGTATTCGTGGATAGTCAAAAAGTCGCAGATGTACAAACCAAGAACAGTAGCCGTAAACGTAGCCAAAAAGTTTACGAAACTGGTGATTTAGCACCTGGAGAACATACTATTACGCTCGTTAACAAGACAGGTGAACCAATCGCTACAGAAGGAATCTACACTCTAAACAATAACAGCAAGGGTATGTTTGAGCTTGAAGCAACATCTTACGATGTAGAAAAAGGAAAACCTGTTACTGTTACCATTAAACGTATTGGTGGAAGCAAAGGAGCTGCTACCGTTCGCTTCATTACGGAACCTGGAACAGGTGTTCACGGTAAGGTTTACCAAGATACAACTCAAGATGTGACCTTTGCAGATGGTGAAACAGAGAAAACTGTTACCATCCCAACTATCGACTTCACCGAACAAGCTGACTCAATCTTTGACTTCAAAGCAAAACTCACTTCTGCGTCTGATGGTTCTCTACTCGGTTTTGCTACCGACGCAACTATTCGAGTAATGAAAGCTGATTTATTGAAGACAAATCAGACAAATTACGACGACCAAGCTAGCCAATTAGATTACAGTCCTGGATGGAGACACGAAACCAACTCTTCTGGCAAATACCAAAACACTGAATCATGGGTATCATTTGGACATCTGACAGAGGATCAGAAGAAAAAGACAACTGTGACTGCTTATTTCTATGGTACAGGCTTAGAAATCAAAGGATTTGTTGACCCAGGTCATGGTGTCTACAAAGTATTCCTTGATGGTAAGGAAGTCACCTATCAAGATGGAATGGGCAATGCATCCACTATTGATGGTAAGAAATACTTTAGCGGTCATGCTACCCAACGCCAAGGTGACCAGACTCTAGTCATCCTAAAAGGACTTGATGAAAACTTGCACGTAGTAACTCTCCAACTAGATCCTGAAAAGAATGATTTGACCAAAAAAATCGGTATGCAAGTGGATCAATTCATTACACAAGGCGAAGGAAGCGAACTATACAGCAAAGCAGAAATCCTTCAATCTATCTCTAAATGGAAGGAAGACTTGTCTAACTTTGATCCTGCTGGATTGAAAGATACTGCAACTGCACGCCAAGCATTTAAGTCTAATCTTGATAAACTCACTGCCCAATTAAGTTCTGATACTGTAAATGTACAAGATGTGATGGCAACAGTCACTGCTTTGCAAGATATTCTTAGCAAAGATGAAAATTACCAAAAACCTGGAGACGAAACAGACCCAGAACAACCAGTTGAACCTGAACAGCCTGAAATCAATTACGATAAGGCTATGGCTAGCTTGACCAAAGCTATCGAGAAAAAAGTGACTGAACTCGGTACTAACAACGAGGCTAAGAAGAAATTAGTCGAAATTACTGATAAAGCAATCGCAGCTATCCAAAATGCTAAGACTCAAGAAGAAGTCAACAAAGCCCTCAATAACGCTCTTGAACAAATCAAGCAATTGCAACTTAGTCAACCAGAACAACCAGTTGAACCGAAACAACCTGAACAACCTGAAATCAATTACGATAAGGCTATGGCTAGTCTGACTGAAGCTATCGAGAAAAAAGTGGCTGAACTTGGTACTAACAACGAGGCTAAGAAAAAATTAGTTGAAATTACTGATAAAGCAATCGCAGCTATCCAAGAAGCGAAGACTC
>CAUTTK010000005.1:0-47780 GCA_963541475.1 uncultured Streptococcus sp.
CACCGGCCATAGCTGTTTCCCCAACAAGAGAAATCAAGGTCACAGTCGTCACACGAATCAAATCTGGGAGGCCTTCTAGTAAGTCTGGGCTTCCTCGGTTAAAATTTTTTACCCGAAAAACTTCTTTTTTCTAGTGATAAAATCAACCCTATCACACTCACTACTAAAAACACCCACCAACAAAGCCTGATATCTTGTAAAGCTAAGAATGAAAATACAGACATCCCCACGGGTAATGTTAAAGAAAAAATCATACTCAAAAGATTATTACTTCTAGCTAATACATCCGCACTCAAATTAGACAGTAACAGAGTATCTAATTTAGGCATTGATTTCGACATCAAATACATGACAAAGGCTAAGCAAACAACACCTATTAGAGGAGAAAAATATAAAATATTAGCAGTAGCAAGCAAGACAAACAGAATTGCATTAAGCGATAGTAAACTTGAAAACGACAATTTCCCAAAATAATCATGGGGAGTTAGGCTACCAAGAATAGCTCCTCCCAAGCTAACACATTCAATTAAAAATAGGGCTTGAGCATAGCTGAGATGATAGATAGTATGGTCTAATAAGTAAAAGTGATAAATACCTCCAACAGCTCCTCCCAAAGTATTCATCACTAAAATGACAAGGATCATTTTAAGCAATGATTTACTTTCTCTCTGTCTAAAGATATCATCCATGTCCGCATAGATTGCCTTAACTTGTTGAAGTAAACTAATCGACTTATCCTCTACCGTTACAGACAAATACGTCAATTCTCTTCGATTTTTGAACAAAATAAGAGAAGATAGTAAAAAGAAGCCAGCGTTCACAATTGCAACAAAAGAAAAATTTTGGTGGCTTGTTGTGAGTAACCACACTCCTAAGGCTTGACCTCCTAGATTTGATAAATAGGAAACAAACTGAGTAAAGGAATAAGCTTCATAGAGTCTATCTTCCGAAATATTATGCTGGATAATCGGCATACGAAGGCCTGCTGTATAATCCGATAAAATATCCGAACAGATATTAACCATACAGATAAAAGCAAACGTTACGAAGTTCTGATCATGAATCACACTAGCAATCAAAAGAAATAGTAGACTTTGCACACAACCAACCCAGATAATTGTCCCTGCTTTATTCCGAGTATGATCAGCCTTAATCCCAACATAAAAAGTAAATAGGAAAGGTAAAATCGTAATCATATTCGCCATAAATACAGCTATATTTTTAAAGGGTAGACTCGCAGCATAAACGATAAATACCAGATTATAAATATAAGCTCCACTTGAGCTCAAAAACCTTGATAAGGTAAGTATTCTAAATAAATGATGTCTTAAGAATAGTTTCATAACAGGCCTTTCTCACATT
The DNA here is from genome assembly GCA_963541475.1 of uncultured Streptococcus sp. Classification (GTDB taxonomy): domain Bacteria; phylum Bacillota; class Bacilli; order Lactobacillales; family Streptococcaceae; genus Streptococcus. The sequence continues at coordinate 1,363 of CAUTTK010000005.1, forward strand.
TCAAAGCGTATTCTATTGAAACCAGTCTAACAAAAAAAGCGGGACTCCCCACTTTTTTATAATATATTTTTTCTGAAAATAGAAACTCTAGCTCCTAGAAACTGCTAATTATCAATCCATCTACAAGCCTATTTATTTTTCATCAGTTGATGTAACGAGAATATATTACAAATCTTCATTTGAGAGCTGATTTGCAAAATAGTTTTCATAATATCTTGCACCATCTATATACTCTAAATCTTGTAAGATTGTAATGCCTCTCTGGATTTTTTCAAGACCCTTATTTTCTACTTTAAAAATAGTATCATAATACCCTTTAGCAATCATATAAATAATTTTAAGATAAGCTTGAGATTCTGGCAATTCTCGTTTTTCAATCTGAAAGATAAAATAATCTGCTTTTAATTTATCCTTTTCCTCTATCGCTTTAAAAAGTCCATTAATCAAAATGGTATCAATACCGACTCTGTTACTAGGTAAAGAGCCTAATAAATCTGTCTTTTGTAACATCTCCCTAGAATATTTAAAATAGAGGGGCAAAGGAAACAAAGTAGAAATCGTTGAAAATAGTTCCAATTCATAATTTCCCCAGATATCAATAGTAAAAAAATAGTCATAGAGAAAAGTCAGTTCTTCATCCGTTGCCCTTATCTCTGAATCAAAAAACACGAGAAGGCTTTTGATACGAATCATTTGTAAGAGATAGCTTTTTTTAGCACTTGATTTGTACTTTTTAATCGTCTCTTCATACAAGGAGTGGAGAGAATCAATCCCTTCTCTGTCATATAGATCCCAGAGATTTTCTTGAAAAGCTAAGATCTTTTTCTGAGAAAAACCACGTACCAAGTACATAAATTCATTCAAATCAGAGTGAATGTTATCTAAGGCAGTAATCAATTTCATAGATGATAAGTCTGCTTCTCCGCGCTCAAATTTACTCAGCATGGAATACGTAAACTCTCCTCCCGTCGCCTCCTGTAGAGATACATTCCGACTCTTTCTCAATTCTTTAAAAACTTCTCCCAGATTTTGCATATTGACTCCCCACAATGCTTAACTCTCTTACTCATAAAAGTAACGACTGATAGTAGCTAGTACAGAGAATTTTAAGTCTTGATTATACCTTAAACTCCAATGAATGATGTACAGATTGCCTTGCTCTTTTTTATTTATGGCTCAATCTCTTAGTTAAGAAGTCTCCCAAGAATTGGATTGCAAAGATAATCAAAATGATAATGATGGTTGCCAAGATAGTCACATCGTGATTGTAGCGGTTAAATCCATAAGCGATGGCTACGTTACCGATACCACCAGCTCCAACCGCACCGGCCATAGCTGTTTCACCAACAAGTGAAATCAAGGTCACAGTCGTCACACGGATCAAATCTGGAAGACCTTCTGATAGGTAAACACCCACGATGTCCCAGAAAGTCGCTCCGCTCGCTTGAGCCGCCTCAATGACACCACCATCCAATTCAGCCAAGACAACCTGCACCTGACGGGCAAAGAAGGCAAAGACCGCAAAAGATAGGGGTACGATAGCCGCATTTGGTCCGATACTTGTTCCTACGATTAGATGAGAGAAGGGTGACAAGACTGCCAAGAGGATGATGAAAGGAACCGCACGGAAAATAGAGGTAATCTTATCTAAAATCCAGAAAACGACCTTATTCTCCAAAACACCACCTGGCGCTGTCAAGACAAGGAAAAGACCTGCCACCAGCCCCAAGAAACCTCCGATGATGAAGGAAAGAACTGTCATATAAAGGGTTAGGTAGATGGCCGTTCCCCAGCCTGCTTGACCAGCCCAGCCCATTTTATAGACATTTGGTAAATAGGTTTGAATCAATGATTCCATCTTACTGTCCTCCCTTCAATACTTTTAGCTGTACGCCTGCTTGACGAATGGCTTCTTGAGCACCTGCTAGCGCTGCTTTTTCACCTGACAAGACCACAACCAATTCTCCAACAGGAGTGCCATCAAGGATTTCGATATTTCCATAGAGGATATTAGCCGTTACTTGGTAATGCTTGTACAATTCATTCAAAAGTGGCTCGTCTGTTGAAGCCCCTGCATACTTGAGTTGCACCAAGAGACTGTTTTCAGACAAGTGTTCCACGATTTCTTGCTTCTCAATCTTAACCATGGCTTCATCAATACCTGTAGCTGTTGAGATAAAGTCCTGGGTCAAAGGTTGTTTAGGGTCTGAGAAAATTTCAAGGACACTACCCTCTTCAATCAAATGCCCATCCTGCATAACTGCCACACGGTTGGCAATATCTTTGACAATCTGCATTTCATGCGTAATCAAGACAACCGTCAAGCCTAATTTTTGGTTCAAATCTTGCAACAAGGCCAAAATCTGCTTGGTCGTCTTAGGGTCAAGGGCAGACGTTGATTCATCTGAAATCAAGATTTTTGGGTCATTGGCCAAGGCACGTGCAATGGCCACACGCTGTTTTTGCCCTCCAGATAGTTGTGAAGGATAGTTTTCAGCACGATCCGCCAAGCCAACCAAGTCCAACAACTTAGCTACTTTAGCCTTCTTTTCTTCCTTGCTGAGTCCAGAGTGCTTAAGGGCAAAGGCTACATTCTCCTCTGCTGTCTTTTGGCTCATGAGGTTAAAATGCTGGAAAATCATTCCGATATCTTGACGTTTACGACGCAACTGCTCTGCCGTCAAGGTCACCTTGCCATCAAAAATCACATCGTCGTCAATGGTAATTTTCCCTGCAGATGGCTTTTGCAAGAGGTTAATCACCCGTACAAGGGTTGATTTCCCTGCTCCAGAATATCCAACGATTCCGTAGATATCCCCTTCTTGGATGTGAATGGTCACATCCTTGACCGCTGTGATGGTTCTCTTCTTTTGATGAAAAGTCACATCGATCTGATCTAACTTGATAATATCTCTACTCATAGCTTCTAATCAGCTCCTCTACTAATTCAATATGGGTGTAATAATCGGCGATTCGCACATTTTCATCTCCACCGTGGTCTCGGCTGTTGGCATTTCCTAGACCGAAGGCCACCATTGGCACCTCTAGGGCATCAAAGACCGTATGCATAGGTCCTGTCCCCGCTGTCGTCGGCAAGACTGAGACGCCCTGTGGATAGAATTTCTTAGCCAACTCGATTACATTGAGAATGGCTGGCGCGCTCATATCGCTTCGATAGCTCATCTCTCCCAAGGTATAGTATAATTCTACCTTATCAAAGCCATTTTTGTCTAGCTGTTTCCGAATTTTTTCCAGAACATCATGCGGTTCTAGGCCAGGAACCAAACGAACTTCTAGCTTGGCACTAGCTTCTGCAGGCAAAATCGTTTTAACCCCTTGCCCTTGATAACCTGACTGAATCCCTTCGATATTAAGGGCTGGCTCAAAAAAGAAACGTTTTAGAAAGGCTGCACGGTCCTCTTGTAAAAGAGGTAATTCCAAACCATAAATCTGGCTGATTTCCCCTGGATTGCGTTGAGCGTAGGTGTCCACCAAGGCTAATTCTCGTCCATTCGGCTCCTGTACTTCTTCGTACAAACCTTCAACCAAGATACGGCCGTCTGCTGCACGAAGAGACTGTAGAGCTTGAAGAAGGTACCAAGGAGCTGATTCCACAACCCCACCATAACTAGAATGGATATCGACATCAGCGCTTTTTACCTTGGCATCAAAGGTCACAATTCCTTTATTTCCACCAGAAATTTCCAGCTGTTCCAAAGCATTTTTGGTTCCTTGTTCCCAGACCAATAAATCCGCCCCACGGAGTTTATCCGCATGTTTTTCCAGATACTTATCTAGATCTGTCGAAGCCGATTCCTCCGCTCCCTCCATGATAAAACTGATATTGACAGGCAGGTCATCATGGTGCTGCATATATTTTCTCAAAGCACTCAAACGAGCTGTGATATGACCCTTGTCGTCATCAACCCCACGCCCATACATAAAGCCATTGCGGACCGAAAGCGTAAAGGGATCCTCCGTCCAGACCTGATCCCCGTCCGCTGGCACAGTGTCATAGTGGTTATAGAAAATCAAGGTCTTAGCATCTGGGCGCGAACTCTTGAAATGCGCCATGACAAAGGGAGCCGTATAAGTCTCATCAATCTCCACTTCAGCCCCAACACGCTTGAAAATCTCACCCAGATAGTTTGCGACTTCCTTGAGTCCAACCTGCTGGGCAAAGACCGACTTCTTAGAAATCAAGGTACGCAAAACCTCAAAATAATGCTGGGCTACATGATCCTTTTCAAATTTTTCAATCTGTTCTTGTTCGCTAGGAAAAACCATATTCTCTCTACCTTTCTATGAACTACTTTTTCTGACAATCCATGCTCTATACAAAAGCAAGAGGTGGAATTCTCTCTCCCACCTCCCTGTTTCTTATTACCAAACTGGTTGATCCAAACCGTCTGATGTTTCTTCGATAACTTTTTTCACTTCATCTGTGTGGTAAGCTGCAATCACTTTCTTGATAGCATCAGCCTTAGGTGATGATTCCCAATCTTTTTTCGCAACAATGATGTTGTACCATTGTTTTGAATTTTCATCAGCTTGTTCTTTGAAAAGTGCTTTCTTGTAGTCCAATTTTGCTTCTGTAACGAAGGTATTGTTTACAACGGCAGCGTCAACTGATGACAATGAACGAGCTGTTTGGCTAGCATCCAATTCAGTGATTTTCAAGTTCTTTGGATTTTCTTTGATGTTAGCAACTGTTGCAAGAGCAGTTCCAGAAACATCCAATTTAATCAAACCAGCTGATTGAAGCAAGTAAAGCGCACGACTTTCGTTTGTAGCGTCATTCGGTACAGAGATTTCTCCGTTTGCTGGGATGTCTTCTACTTTAGTGTACTTGTTGTCACTTCCATTCAAACCTGAGTAAAGGCGGATTGGAGAGATGTAAGTATCTGCAATCGCTACAAGGTCTTTTCCGTTTTCTTTGTTCCAGTTGTTCAAGAAGTTGTAGTGTTGGAAAGCGTTCAAATCTACTTCGCCATCAGCAGTTGCCTTGTTTGGTTGTGAGTAGTCTGTGAACTCTGTAAATTCCAAGGTAATGCCGTCTTTTTTAACCAATTCTTGGATTTTGTCCCAACGTTTTTCTTCAGAACCGCTACGGTTAACCGTTGCGATTTTGATAGTTGTTGCATTGTCTGCTTTCTTTTCTGAGTTTCCGCAAGCTGCAAGAGCCAAACCTGCGACTGTAGCAAGGGCTGCTACACCAAGCCATTTTTTGATTTTCATGATTCTTTCTCCTTAAAAATAATACCGTACTAGTATCTCACAATTTGTTTGATTTCACAAATTGTTATTAGATAGTCAGATATATAGTTTAAAACTATATCCCTAAAGACTCAGAAATCACCCATCTGAATCAGAATGGATGACTTCAAATAATTATTTAATATCAGCTTCTGCTGGTAGATAAGTGTCTCCGAAGAATTGTTTAGACAATTTTTCAAGAGTTCCGTCTTTGTAGAGTTCTTGGATACGTTTGTCTACAAATGTTTTCAACTCATCTTGACCTTTAGCAAGAAGTGGGTAAACGTAAGGTTGTTGGTCGCTTGGAAGTTCGATAACTTTCAAGTTATCCAAACCTTGGTTTTTGATAACTGTTTCTACACCGATTTTATCAAAAATCTTGTAGTCAAACTGGCCATCGCTCAAACGTCCCATGATTTGTTGGAAGTCAGCTCTAGTATAGTTCAGGACAGTTGGATTATCTGAGTGTTGTTTGTTATAGTCTTCCAACTGTTTAGCAGATGTTGTCCCTTGAACAACTTCTGTTGATTTTCCACCGATATCATCAAGCGATTTGATGCTAGAGTCGTCTTTCTTCACTACCAGAACGTTAGGGTTTTTAGCAGTTGGCGCTGCATAAAGGTATTTTTCTGCACGTTCTTTAGTGTAGCTGATGTTGTTAACGGCCATTTGGTAACGGTCAGCGTCAAGTCCTGCAAAAACACCTGACCACTCTGTTTTTTCAAACTTGACATCATACTTGTCAGAATCTTTAAAGATAGCGCGAACTAGTTCAATCTCATAACCAGTCAATTCACCATTTTCTTCATAGTTGAATGGTTTTGGTGAAGCGTTAGTTGCAACGATAATTTCTTTCTTGCTGGCTGCTTCTCCTTCTTTCTTAGCACCACCTGAGCAAGCTGCTAAAACACCTGCAGCAACAAGCCCTAGGGCAGCAAGAGATGAGTATTTAACGATTTTTTTCATGTCATTTCCTCCAAAATAGAATACCTTATTATCTTATCAGAAAAAAAATAATTATGCCATTATATGATATTTATCTCTGTGATAGATTTTCTTTATAGCCCATCATTTAAAATAGTAAACGCAAGACTGCAATCAAAACCACTCCAAAGAGAACTGTTCCGACTAGATTGCGGTAGCGGAAGGCTACCCAAGCTGTTGGAAAGACTGCCAAGAAGTCCAGCCATTTGATTTGAGGAAGGCTCCCAACCTTGCCCGTCACTACGCTTGAAAGAATCAAGGCAAAGATAATGGAAACGGGCAAAAACTTCAAAAAACGCTCAACAATCGCAGGCAAGCCCTTATACTTAACCAAGATGAAGGGAATCATACGGGGAATCCAAGTCACAAGACCAGAGAAAATAACTGCTAATAAAAGATACTTACTGACCATCTAACACCACCCCCATGCTACAAGCAAGTAGCGTCGCAAACAGAACAGCTAGCGACTGAGACACCACTGTCAAAAGTAAAAAGAAGGACACCGCAACAACCGCTAGGATAATGAGCAGATTGCGGACAGGAATCCGTCTTTGCATAATCTGGAATTGCGAAGCAAAAATTCCGATAAACATCCCAACCAGGGCAAAATCCAATCCAAAGATTTCTGGATTTGGTAGCAGGCCACCCAAAGCTGTTCCGACAACTGTTCCCACAAACCAAGCCACATAGCTGTTAAGATTGTTTCCGTGCATCCACATAGGATTGACCTTGTCTGCATGGGCCAATTCACCCATCAAAACACCATAAGTCTCATCCGTCAAGATACTAGACATACCGATATTGTGCCAGAGACTAGTATGACGGAAATAGGTTGACGCATGCAAGCTCAGCAAAAAGAGACGCAAATTGATTAGAAAAACCGTCATGGCAATGGCCGCTACAGGTGCTTGGACCGCAATCAGTGCCAAGATAGCAAACTGGGCGCTCCCAGCATAAACAAAGAGGCTCATCAAGCCCATCTCAACAGGTGTCACATAGGGCGCACCGATAATCCCACAGGCCAGTCCAATACTGACATAACCGAGAGCCGTTGGCATGGCTGCCTGCGCCCCCTCCCAAAATCCTTTTTCTTTCATCTTTCTCCTCATATTGTCTTAATAAATGGGCTGAAAAGGCTCCAGCCACAGCATGGACTATTATAACACATTCAGGAAAGAGAAAAAAGTCTGCTGATTGTAATCAGACAGACTCCATTTTATTCCAGTGTATCAAAAACAAGACTTGGTTTGGCATTGAGGTCCAAGTCTTGCTTATATATTTTTCATTTTAGATTCATCCGTTATACAACCGTTAACACCGTATTTTATAATGAATCATATTTTAAAAATGCCAGACCACACTATTCCCTGCTTATATTTAGCTTCTTTCTTTTGGACAAATTTTGCTAAATCCAACAACTCTGTCGGTGGTTCACCTTTAAAGCCCAATAATTCTTTAGAGACGGCAAATGAGAGACGTACAGCTAACAAATCTTCACTAGTACTAGAGAACTGTTTCGCTGTTTCCAGCAATTGCTTCCTAAAGTCCTCCGTCAAGCTAATTTCTTTATTATTGTACAGGGAATGAATTAAAATTTGTAACTGACTTTGTTTTTCCATCGTTTACCTCATCTTATCTAGGACGCCAAGTTTCACTTTTAGCCCAGCCATTTACAGTATGCTCATAATTAAACATATACTGTACGAATTCCCATCTATAAACCACTTCTGCAACTTAGGATTTGCTTGAAGTGCTTTACAAGGATAGTATAACATAGAAATTGGCTTATTTTAGTAAATCGCATATTTGACATTTTTTCTCATAGAAATTTCACATTTGCTATTGTTGACTAATTGATAAGTTCTTTGTATTGCTGTAAACGCAATTCGAAGAGGGCTAGCAATTGTGGATTTTCTAATACTTGCAGAGATTGGATAAAGTGTTCAATCTCTTTTTGATTGTTTCCCTTAGTTTGAAGGAAAACACTCATTTTCTTTAAAAATTGCCACAATAATTTCTCAAAAACATCATACGGACGTAGCATGCTCTCCAACTCGGCTTCAAATGAAAGTTTCTTCATAGTAATTCAAAACTTTTTACCAAAATCAAATACTCCGAAATTTTCATCTCTTTAAATTCTAGTGCAATAACATAAGAATCTGACCAATACCATTGTAGACTATATGCAGTCCAATAGGCCAATAAATTGACTTGGTTACTCTAAACAAGACTGCAAATATGAGACCGCCACCCATATAGACGAAAAAGTCTGTTAAGACCCAACCATGGCCGCTAATGTGTAAGATTCCAAATAATATAGCTGAGCCAAGTACATCCAGTCCCCATTGCTTCCCTTTCTCCAGAACTGTCATCACCAATCCCCGATACATGATTTCTTCAAAAATAGGAGCCAGTACTACAGGGTAGAGAAAGAACATCAAAAATGCCGTAGCTCCTGTAAAAGTAGGAGCGTAATGTTGATAAGAAATTGCATTTCTAGTAGGTGGAAAAAGAGAAAAGGTAACTCTGTTCCAAAGGAACAACAAAAGAAAAGCTAAGACACAATAAAACAAATAGGTCCAGCGAAACTTCTTACTGTTGATTTTCTGCCATTTTCCTGACTTAACCATAGTAAAAAAAGCAATAAAAACGACAAGAAAATGCAACATCATATCCGACAAATAATAGCCAAAGTCAGATAGACCAAGAGCAAAGTCGCTAGATAAAACCAGACCACTAAGGTACTGGTAAGCAATGACGAGTAGGATTGCTATAAAAAAGTAGTATCTTGAAGTTATCTTTCCCATTTTATTTTCTCCTATATATGAAATAAAGATAGCCCCTACCCAAGAAAAAGGCAAGGGCTTTAAACATCAATAACGACGTCTAGTCTCAGGAGCTGGAGGAGCAAAGTTAAAGTAGTTTTGCCATAGACCGCCCATTCCACCAGATTCCAATGGAGGATATGCCCTTCCTCCATAAACTGTCTCCAACTCAGCTTCTGTCAATTCCATTGTTTCTGCAAATTGTAAATTTAACATCTTTTATACTCCTTCAATTGTTTTTGCTTGTAAAGCACTTCTGCGACCTAGGATTTGCTTTAAGTACTTTACAAGGACAGTATAACACGAAAATTGGCTTATTTTAAAAAATCGCATATTTGATATTTTTTCTTATAGAAATTTCAGATTTGCGATTTTAGTAGATTTGATTATTTCACTGGTATAATCAAGTTATTACTAATTAAGGAGTGGAGCAACTATGAAAAAACAAATTTTAACATTATTGACAGCCGTTGCTGATATTATTATCATTTTGCCATTTCTAACTAATCAATAAGTTCTTTGAATTGCTGCAAACGCAATTCAAAAAGGGCTATCAATTGTGGATTTTCTAATACTTGCAGAGATTGGATAAAGTGTTCAATCTCTTTTTGATTGCTTCCCTTAGTTTGAAGGAAAACACTCATTTTCTTTAAAAATTGCCATAATACTTTTTCAAAAACATCATACGGACGTAGCATGCTCTTCAACTCGGCTTCAAAGATTGGGATGTAGGAGAAAAGCTTGCGCTCCATGAGTTCTGATAAGATATTTAAGAGCCCTTGCTTCATATACAACCGATTGTGTACTAACTCTTTAAATTCCTTAGATTTCTCAATTAAAGCGGTTGATAAAAATATCAAATCTTGATTGCTCAAGAAGGGCATGGTATTGCAAAAGAGATAGAGTTCAAACCAGGTCCAAGACTCAATAGCATAGAGATAGATAGTCAAAAACTCGCTATCTTCTTTTACCAATGGATAGTTCTTATCTAAGGAATGGAGTGCGTTTTTAATTACAATAGCATTCAAACGACGATAGGTCTGCGCCATCTGTTCTTGTTCGACTTCCTCCAACAGTTGCTCTAAACCAGCAATATCTTGATGGGCAAAGCAATCCACAACCCTTCTACCAATTCGCATATGTGGAGATTCTTGATAATTGTTAAGCTTATGACCAAACTCATAAAAATTCATATTGATTCCTTGGATGGCTAAGATCATCTTGTCTGCAGATAGCATAGACTGTCCTAGTTCAAACTTGGACAACTGAGAGGCTGTTAGCCCAGCACAAGCCACATCTGACTGTTTTAGCTTTCTAGCCAAGCGCAATTCCTTGTAAAATTCTCCCAATTCCATTCTCTCAATCATCTTACCACCTCCTATTCTTCATATATTATATCATTATTTCTACAGTTTTGTCAAAATATTCTGACATTTTAGCGAGTGAAAAAGCCAGCCCTAAGCTGACTCTTTATTCCATGGTATCAAAAGCGAGGCTTGGTTTAGCATTGAGATCCAAGCTTGCAAAGTTTTCTTTGTTCCACTCGCTGACGCTGGCATAGGCAATCATACCTGCATTGTCTCCGCAAAGGCGCAGAGGTGGGATGATGACCTTGACATCTGTGATTTCAGCTGCTAGGCGTTCTCTGAGGCCTTTATTGGCTGCCACGCCACCTGCCACAACTAGGGTTTTAACAGGATATTTTTCCAAGGCTTTCTTGGTTTTAGCCATGAGAATGTCCATAACTGCCGCTTGGAAGGAAGCACACAAATCCTCTGTTGACAAGCTTTCTCCTTTTTGCTCGGCATTGTGATGAAGATTGATAAAGGCAGATTTCAAACCTGAGAATGAAAACTCCAGATTATCTTCCTTAATCATGGCACGAGGAAAGTCATAAATATCCTGTCCCTGATGAGCTAGCTCGTCAATCTCACGACCTGCAGGATAGGTCAAGCCCATGACACGGCCGACCTTGTCATAAGCCTCACCAACCGCGTCATCTCGCGTTTCCCCAACAATCTTATAATCTCCTGCCTCAGAAACATAGACCAACTCTGTGTGCCCACCACTTACTAAAAGTGCTAACAAGGGGAACTCTAAAGGCTCCACGCTCTGAGCCGCCATGAGGTGGCCAGCCATGTGGTTAACGGGAATCAGTGGAAGTCCATGTGCCCAAGCAAAGGCCTTGGCGGCTGACAAACCAACTAACAGAGCTCCAACTAAGCCCGGTCCATAGGTAACTGTAACAGCTGTAACATCGTCTTCGGTAATCCCTGCTTCTGCTAGTGCCTCCTCGATACAGGCCGTAATGACCTCTACATGGTGGCGACTAGCTACTTCAGGCACTACGCCCCCAAAACGTTTGTGACTCTCAATTTGACTAGCAATGACATTGGACAAGAGCTCATCGTCGTTTTTCAATACGGCGACACTGGTCTCATCACAGGATGTCTCAAATGCTAAAATATATCTATCCTTCATCTATTTCTCTCTTCATGATGATGGCGTCCTCGACTGGGTCATGGTAGTAGGCCTTTCGCTCAGCGATGACCGCCATCTTTTCTTTCTTGTAAAATGCTTGCGCTCGTTGATTTGACTTTCTGACTTCGAGGAAAATCTCCTTGTCTGCTGGTAATTGAGTAAACAAGGCTGACGCAATTCCATGCCCCTGATAGGTTTGTTTGACAGCGATTTGCAGGACTTCTGCTTCAAAGAGATTCTCCTGAACAGCTAGAAAGCCAATCACTTCTACCCCATCATAAGCCAGAGCATACCAAGTCTGATCTTGAGCCAGGTCTGCTTGGATTTGTTCCAGCGTCCAAGGACTAACTGGATAAACAGCTGCCATGACAGCGTAGATGACTTGAGCCAAATCAGGCTGTCCTTGGATTCGTTTGATCTCTATCATAGTCGTTTAATGTAAGACTCGCCAGACTCAGTGTGGTTCTTGAGCCAGTTTTCCTCAGCCTCAACACGTTTGAGATAATTCGGCACAAAGTCGTGCAAGGAGTCTGCTTCCTTGTCCCAAGCCAAAAGAGCAAGATTAGCTGCATTAGGCAAGGTTTCTTTGTAATTAGTCCTTGGCAAGTGTGCTTGAATCTGCTCAACAAAAGGGCCGACTTCTCCGACAAAGGTAACCTGACTAGCACCCTTGATTAGCTCAATCACTCTCTCAAAGGAAAGGTGCGCTTCTGGCATGACAGGTTTAGCATTTTCATAAAATCCTGCGTAAACATTATTACGACGTGCATCCATCAAAGGGACGAACAAGCCTTCTTGTTGGTAGGGCACCAGAGCCAAGAGGCTAGACATACCAACCAACTCAATGTTCAGAGTGTGAGCTAAGGTCTTGGCAGTTGCCACCGCAATTCGTAAACCTGTGTAGCTACCTGGTCCTTCCGCCACCACGATTCGGTCCAAATCCTTGGGCGTCCAGTCCAAACTTGCCATCAAAAAATCGATGGCAGGCATAAGGGTAATACTGTGATTTTTCTTAATATTAATCGTCGTCTCGGCAAGAACCTGCTTGTCCTCTAAAATAGCGAGAGAAAGAGCCTTGCTGGACGTATCAAAAGCTAATACTTTCATAACACATTCCTATCTTTTTGTCTGCTTACTATTATACTACAAAAGCTGGCACATGGGAATTTTCTTTATCCCCAAACAAAAAGCCTATACTTAAACAAAAAATAATTCGCAAATAAATTTCAAAAAAATCTTCACTTTTCCTTTTCTTTTCCGAATATAAAAGTGAACAAGAAAATTGAAAGGATCTCCGTAAAAAGTTTGGTAAGTCATGCTAGATAAAAAACACATTTTTATAAGGATAAATTTTATTGTCTTCATCTCTTACAGTTTGCTCAGCATTCTCAATGATTTAAACATTACTACTATCCCTTTACCGATTGATTTATCTGTTTGTATTGTTTTGTTTCTAGCCTTCAACTCTATTTTTGAGCAGAACAATGACTAACATAAAAATAATAAGCTCTGAAAATTTCATTGTCATGTCATTTTAGAAAAATGCAAAGCTGCCTCATCTTGATAGATGGGGTGGAATTTTCGTGTCATAAATCTACTATCTTTTACTCCCAAACAAAAATGCCCTAGCATGAGCAGGGCATCTAAGCATTTAATCCAAAGAAAAATACAAACCAAACGACATAGGTTACAAGGAGGAGAAAAAGCGAATAGAGAGTCACAAAGGTAATCTTCCACAAGAACTTGGTTTGTCGTCGTTCCAGTTTGGCAAATAGAAGATTCCCTCCATAAACACAAGCAATAAAAACGATAAAAGCTACCACGCGAACTCCGATAGCAAAAGCAAATAAGTCATACATAGGGAACCTCCTTGACTTAAAATCTATATGGAATTATGACAAGCAATAAATTTCACTTCCATTATCAATATAACACATTTTCTTCGTTTTTGCAAGCGCTTACTAAATAAATCGTCCTATGACTTTCTCGTTTCCGTCTTTTACTAATTTTTCATTTTATGTTATAATTGAAATAATTGTAACGAATCAAGGTCAATCTAGACACAAAATGGAATGAAATCAAGCAAATCTCTGCTAAAAGTTTGGAATAAGCTGACCTGTAAAATAGAAAGGAACTATATGATTTACAAAGTTTTTTATCAAGAAACAAAAGAACGTAGTCCACGTCGTGAAACAACACGCGCACTTTACCTAGACATCGATGCCAACTCAGAACTTGAGGGTCGTATCGCTGCTCGCCAACTTGTCGAAGAAAATCGCCCAGAGTACAATATCGAGTATATCGAACTCTTGTCTGACAAATTGCTAGATTACGAAAAAGAAACTGGCGCCTTCGAAATTACGGAGTTCTAATATGGCCTACACTCTTAAACCTGAAGAAGTCGGCGTTTTTGCCATCGGTGGTCTGGGAGAAATCGGGAAAAATACATACGGGATTGAATACCAAGATGAGATTATCATCGTCGATGCTGGGATTAAATTCCCAGAAGATGACTTGCTGGGTATCGACTATGTCATTCCTGATTACTCTTACATCGTGGACAATATCGACCGCGTCAAGGCTGTCTTAATCACACATGGACACGAGGACCACATTGGTGGGATTCCTTTCCTGCTCAAGCAAGCAAATGTCCCTATCTATGCTGGACCGCTTGCCTTGGCTTTGATCCGTGGAAAACTCGAAGAACACGGCCTCTTGCGCAACGCCAAACTTTACGAAATCAACCACAATACTGAGTTGACCTTTAAAAATCTCAAGGCAACTTTCTTTAGAACCACTCACTCTATTCCAGAGCCTTTGGGGATTGTCATTCATACTCCTCAAGGAAAAATCGTCTGTACGGGTGACTTCAAGTTTGACTTAACACCAGTTGGTGAACCAGCAGATTTGCACCGTATGGCAGCTCTTGGTGAAGAAGGTGTTCTCTGTCTTCTATCTGACTCAACAAATGCGGAAGTACCAACCTTTACCAACTCTGAAAAAGTCGTTGGCCAGTCCATCATGAAGATTATCCAAGGTATTGAAGGACGTATCATCTTTGCATCCTTTGCCTCAAATATCTTCCGTCTCCAGCAAGCAACAGAAGCCGCTGTTAAGACTGGACGCAAGATTGCGGTCTTTGGTCGTTCTATGGAAAAGGCCATTGTCAACGGAATCGACCTTGGCTACATCAAAGCTCCTAAGGGAACCTTTATCGAGCCAAATGAAATCAAAGACTACCCTGCTGGCGAGGTTCTCATCCTCTGTACAGGTAGTCAGGGTGAGCCGATGGCAGCCCTCTCTCGTATCGCCAACGGAACCCACCGTCAGGTACAACTCCAACCAGGCGATACGGTTATCTTCTCTTCAAGCCCAATCCCTGGAAACACTACTAGCGTCAACAAGCTGATTAACATCATTTCAGAAGCTGGTGTTGAAGTTATCCACGGTAAAGTGAACAATATCCATACATCTGGACACGGTGGCCAGCAAGAGCAAAAACTTATGCTCCGCTTGATTAAGCCAAAATACTTCATGCCTGTCCACGGTGAATACCGCATGCAAAAAGTCCACGCTGGACTAGCAGTGGATACTGGTGTCGAGAAGGACAATATCTTTATCATGAGCAATGGTGATGTACTTGCCCTTACTGCTGACTCAGCTCGTATCGCAGGTCATTTCAACGCCCAAGACATCTATGTCGATGGAAATCGTATCGGTGAAATCGGCGCAGCTGTCCTCAAAGATCGTCGTGATCTATCTGAAGACGGTGTCGTTCTGGCAGTCGCAACTGTTGACTTCAAATCGCAGATGATTCTGTCTGGTCCAGACATCCTCAGTCGAGGCTTTGTCTACATGAGAGAGTCTGGCGATTTGATTCGCCAAAGTCAGCGCATCCTTTTCAATGCTATTCGTATCGCACTGAAAAACAAGGACGCTAGCGTGCAATCAGTCAATGGTGCCATTGTCAACGCTATTCGCCCCTTCCTCTATGAAAATACAGAACGTGAACCGATTATCATCCCGATGATCCTCACACCAGATGAAGAATAAATTATAAAACAGCCCCGTTTTCGGAGCTGTTTTTCTCTATGCTTTCTTTTCTTGATTTTTAGAAATACTACGATTTTTACCTTCCAGATACACCATCAGAATAGAGATATCTGCTGGGTTAACCCCAGAAATACGGCTGGCTTGGCCGATGGTTTCTGGATTGATCAGTTTGAACTTCTGACGGGCTTCTGTTGCGATAGAATCAATATCATCCCAGTCAATATTAGCTGGAATCCGTTTTTCTTCCATGCGTTTCATCTTGGCAACCTGGTCCATGGCTTTAGAAATATAACCTTCGTACTTGATTTCTGTCTCAATCAATTCGATAATCTTGTCATCCAAATCCTCTGCAGCTGGCCCAATGAAGGCTACCACATCTTGGTAAGAAACTTCTGGACGGCGAAGGAATTCCTTGACTGTCACCGCATCTGTCAACGGCTTGAAGCCCATCTCCTCAACCTTAGCATTGGTTTCCTTGACTGGCTTGAGTTTGATGCTGTCTAGGCGCTTCATCTCATTGTCAAATTGATTTTTCTTGATTTCAAAACGAGCCCAGCGTTCATCATCCACAAGTCCAATCTCGCGTCCCATCTCTGTCAAACGCATATCTGCATTGTCATGACGGAGAATCAGACGGTATTCAGCACGACTGGTCAAGAGACGGTAAGGTTCAATAGTTCCCTTGGTAACCAAGTCATCAATCATCACCCCGATATAACCATCACTGCGCTTCAAAATCAACTCAGGCTTGCCTTGGATTTTCAGAGCCGCATTGATACCAGCGATAATCCCTTGGCCTGCTGCCTCTTCGTAACCTGACGTTCCATTTGTCTGACCAGCAGTGAAAAGTCCTGAGATTTTCTTGGTTTCCAAAGTCGCACGCAACTGGTGAGGCAAGACCATGTCATACTCAATGGCGTAACCAGTTCGCATCATCTCAGCATTTTCCAACCCTTTGATGGAATGAACCAAGTCACGTTGGACGTCCTCAGGCAGACTGGTTGAGAGGCCTTGAACATAGACTTCCTCTGTATTGCGCCCTTCTGGCTCAAGGAAAAGTTGGTGGCGTTCCTTGTCCGCAAAGCGCACAATCTTGTCCTCAATCGACGGACAGTAACGAGGCCCCACTCCCTTGACCACACCTGTGAACATAGGCGCACGGTGGAGGTTATTTTGGATAATTTCATGACTGCTACCATTGGTATAGGTCAACCAGCATGGTACTTGGTCCTTGACATAGTCTTCATCACGTGAAGTGTATGAGAAGTGATTAGGAGCTTCGTCTCCTGGCTGAATCTCTGTCACATCGTAATTGATAGAAGAAGCCTTAACACGTGGAGGCGTTCCTGTCTTGAAACGACCAATTTCGAGTCCTAATTCCTTAAGGTTATCAGCAAGGTTAATCGAAGCTAGGCTATGGTTAGGTCCTGACGAGTACTTGAGGTCTCCGATGATAATTTCCCCACGGAGGGCAGTCCCTGTCGTCACGATAACAGCATTGGCAGCATATTCTTGATGGGTAGCTGTACGCACACCGACAACCTTGCCATCTTCCACCAAAATCTCATCAATCATGGTTTGACGAAGGGTCAGATTTTCTTGATTTTCAACTGTCTTGCGCATCTCCTTAGAGTAAAGCTCCTTGTCAGCCTGCGCACGAAGGGCACGGACAGCTGGGCCCTTCCCTGTGTTAAGCATCTTCATCTGGATGTAAGTCTTGTCAATGGTTTTGGCCATTTCACCACCGAGGGCATCAACTTCACGCACGACAATTCCCTTGGCAGAACCACCGATAGAGGGATTACAAGGCATGAAAGCCAGCATTTCAATGTTGATAGTCGCAAGCAAGACCTTACAACCCATACGGCTAGCAGCTAGGGATGCTTCTACCCCAGCGTGTCCCGCACCGATTACAATAATATCGTATTCTTCAGTAAAATTATAAGTCATTTTCTCTCCTATTCCTCAAGATGAATGTGTCTTAGTTGGCCGTCCCAATCTGGTAGGGCTGTTTTTAAAAAGGCTGGAACTAGATTGATACCCTCAAGCTTGTCTATGTCAATCCACTCACAGGGCTGCCTTTTCTCATCTTCCTGCATGGTCAATGGGGCATCTTCAAGTAAGTCTACCAAATAATGAAATTCAATGTTGTGATAGGAAACACCGTCCTGTTCAAAACAATTTTCAACTACGAAAGCTAGCTGTCCAGCTTGAGCTTTTACACCCAGTTCTTCCCTCACTTCACGGACTACCGCGTCTTCCGTGCTTTCATTGACTTGAATCGCACCACCAATAGTATAATACTTGCCCTTGGCTTTGGTGACTAGGAGCTTGCGATTTTGGAGAATCAAGGCTGTCGCCCGAACACCAAAAACCGTATTGTCTACTTTTGTCCGAAAGTCTTGTTGAGTCATTTTTGTCCTTTCCTCTAAACGACACAAAAACAGTCAAAACTCCAAAGAAGTGCAGGACAAAAAAGCCTGCAACATCCATGAGCTTTGACCATCATTTCTATTGCTTTTATTATTGTAGCAAATTGAGAAAATTTGTCAATCTAAATGTACTGACAAACTTGTCCATCGCGGTAAGCATTGTCAATCAAACCACCACCTAGACACTCTTCGCCATCGTAAAAGACAACTGCCTGTCCTGGTGTAATCGCGCGTTGCGGTTCTGCAAAGATGACCTCTGCCTTGTCTCCTTTGACATGGACGGTCACCTTCGAATCAGGCTGACGGTAGCGGAATTTAGCCGTACATTCGAGCGTAAACTCCTCTGGCATATCACGAGTAAAGTGGACCTGACTGGCCTCTAGGCTGGTTGACATGAGCGAATCATGGTAGAAACCTTGGCCGACATAGAGGATATTCTTGCTTAGGTCTTTTCCGACAACGAACCAAGGGGCATTGTCACCGCCGTGTTGCCCACCGATACCGAGACCACCACGCTGACCAATCGTATAGTACATAAGACCTGCATGCTCGCCCATATCGCGACCATCCACAGTCATCATGCGACCTGGCTGAGCTGGCAGGTAGTTGCTGAGAAAGTTTTTAAAGTTCTTTTCTCCGATAAAGCAAATCCCTGTCGAGTCTTTCTTCTTAGCAGTCGCAAGGCCTGCCTCTTCTGCTAGTCTGCGAACTTCAGGCTTTTCCAAATGCCCCAGTGGGAACATGGTTTTTTGGAGTTGTTCTTGCGAAAGTTGGCTGAGGAAATATGTCTGATCCTTGCCATTGTCCACGCCACGAAGCATGTGAACAGTGCCATCCTCATCACGCGCCACTCGGGCATAATGCCCAGTCGCTACATAGTCTGCCCCCAAGGTCATGGCATAGTCCAAAAAGGCCTTGAACTTGATTTCCTTGTTGCACATGACATCTGGATTTGGCGTACGCCCTGCACGGTATTCCGCTAGGAAATATTCAAAAACGCGGTCCCAGTACTCTTTTTCAAAGTTGACAGAGTAGTAAGGAATGCCAATCTGGTCTGCCACCGCAGCCACATCCTTGTAATCTTCGGTCGCCGTACAGACGCCGTTTTCATCTGTGTCATCCCAGTTCTTCATGAAGATACCGATCACATCGTAGCCCTGCTCCTTGAGCAAAAGAGCCGTCACCGACGAATCAACACCACCACTCATCCCCACGACAACACGTGTTTTAGAGTTATCACTCATGGTAAGTCTCCCATCTATTCGTTTATTTATACCCCTCAAAATTCTATTTACTATGACTTTCAATAGAATTTATTTGAGTATAGTCATTTCGTTTGCTTTTAGTAGTAAAATGGTCTGGGAGACCATTTTAGCCTATCATCTTAAAATAAAAATATAATAGGTAACGAGTCGCAAGCATAACTTGAATTAGCTCAGCTTGCATCTCATTTCGAGTTAACGACGTAATAAAAGATAAACGAAATGACTAGTCCACGATTAAAGGTCGTGTGTGCTTTAACGATTGAAGGTCGCTTGAGCAGTATTCATTATAACATGCTTGATTAGAGAAGACAAGAAAGAGGGTGATAATCTACGAACCACTGGTTTTTATTGATAAAAACTTTAGTCATCATCGTCTCTATAAAAATATTTTCTATACACTCTTGATAATACCAAAATTAATGCCAATATCATACCAAGAGCTATAATAATAGAATTTATTAGATTTATTTTAGTATATCCAATCACTAGTCCAATAATTGGACTAGTAGACATGCTTAGATATAATAAAAATAACAAAAAATGAATTTCACCAATTCCTGCAAAAAAATGTTTCATGTAATGATTCTCCATTTGCTCCATTAAATCCGTTTTATTTTAGAGTAGCATAAAATAAGCAATCCTTCAATAAAATTCATTGACGAAATACTATTCTAAAGCATTGATAACTCAGATTTCTCAGAATAGAGCTGTCCAAACTATCGAACAGCTCAAACACACACATATCCATGTAATTCTACGTTTAGAATTGCTTTAAAATAAATGTTTTAGGATTATTCTAAGCCTTTGACTGCTTAAAATTTTACGTTCTGAAGAATTCTAAAGCTAGAATAGCTCAAAACAATGAGAACTTAAGTATTCGAAGCTTAAGAGTCATACGATTTCCAAATAAGTGTTTTAAAATTAAATTTTAAAGGTATCCTTAAATCTAAAGATTTTTGATAAGATTTCTGTATTTTTCACAATTCAATGATCCGATGACATTGTTGGGCTACATAAGCATCGTGGGTCACAATAATAACTGTTTTCCCCTCGCGATTCATCTCTAAGAGAAACTTCAAGACTAAATCTCTATTTTCAGGATCCAGAGAACCTGTTGGTTCATCGGCTAAAATCAACTGGCTGGGTTTTAAGATGGCTCTAGCAACTGCAATTCGTTGTTGTTCGCCACCAGACAACTCGGAGACCTTTTGATGCAAAGTAGCTGGCAAACCTACTCTCTCTAAAATTTCTTCCACCTTTTTGAGCTTGTCTTTCTTAGAAAATTTCACATATTTCAGCGCCAGCATGAGATTGCACTCGACCGTTTCATCATCAATCAGGGCAAAATTTTGAAACAGATAAGAGATATGTTCACGGATTATTGTTTGCGACTTAGCAGAATTGACCGCTAGATTTGTCTGACCAAAAATCTCATACCGTCCGCTATAATCACCATCTATCAAACCTAATAAATTTAACAAGGTCGACTTACCACTACCACTTTTTCCAACGATGGCAACCAAATCTCCCTGATCAATCCTGAGAGATAAGTGATCCAAAATCACTTTTCCCCCAATGGTTTTGGTAATATTTTCTAACTCAATCATAAGATGCCCCCTTTCAATAATTCTACTAGACTTCTTTTCTCCATCCTAGAAGCCAAGACTAGCACAAATAGTATATCCAGACATGTAAAGCCTGCAAACAGCAGGAGTGGCAAGAGCGCATGGGCAAAGAAAATCAATACTAGAAGAGGGAGACTATAGCCCAACAAGAGCAGAACTAGAAGAGGGCGGTAGCGATCGACCAGTTTCCACCCCATAAATTTCTTGGTAATGATGTCCCTGCGCTTCAATAAGAAAGTTGTTACTAGTAAGAAGTAGGAAATCATCATGCTAAGGAGACCAAACAAAGCAAAGAGTATATTAAGATTTCGAACTGCATCTCGATAAGAATCTACTTTCTCTTGTTGAATGGCTTGAAGCGATGAAAATTTTAAATAATTCCCATCTGATAATTTCTCAACTAACTCCGTAATCACTTTTTGATTTTGTTCTGTATTTTCAACTTTCATAGGATTGTTTAAACTTGTCGTTGACAAGCGAGTCTTTTCTTCCCACATCATGTCTTGATCATTTACCAGACTAATGATTGGATTGTGGAGATTTTCCTTTCGCTCATTATTATAAGGGAAGAAAGACCAATCTCCTTCATAGTAGGCAATTTCTACATCCATATCTTCTATCCTTTGATTTTGCTGATCTTCATACCTCATAGAAAGATAGGCTATGGATTTTCCCAAGAACTGATTCTTACCTTCTTGTCCTTTGGCACTGGCTGGCATCAAAATAACTTTTTTAGTGCTGGTATCTGGTAACTTGAATCCCTTGCTCTTTAGAAAATTGCTATTAGCATAGTAAACATCTACCTTATCAGGCAGTTGGTACTGCTGTACTTGTTCAGCTTTGATGACTGGTTTGATAGGAAGACTCGCACTTCGCACATAATTTACTTGTATTTTTGCTAGCAAATCTTGATAAAATTGGTAGAAATAATCTGTAGATTTCCCTGACCCTGCTAGCTCTTCTTGCCACAGGTTATCATTGAGTTGGAAGGTTTCTAAGGTCAAGTAATTCCCTTGGCTTACCCACTGTTGCTGATAAGCAAGTTCTTTGTTTTCTTGTTCTAAACTTCTGCCTACCCCAATCAGTAAAACCGTCAATAAAATGGTGGTTCCAATTTTCATCACATAATTGAAGATAAGACCAAGTTTGACAGATGAAAAACCTTTCAACATGGAACTGACTGTCATTTTCTGAATCATCAGGTAGGTCAGCCAACTGATGAACAAATACAACTGTAAAAGCAGAAATTGGGATAAGAGTAAACTTGGGAACAGAAGTTTTGGCCTGTAGTCCAGCACTAAAAATAGTCCCAAGTCAATGACAAGACTTCCACCCAAGAGAAGATAAAAATTAGTCTTTACAAAACCAGCTAAAATCGCTCCGCTTTGAAAACCAAGTAACTTTTGAACCCCCACTCGTTTCATCTCCATCATCGGCTGATACACTGTTACTAACACAAGAAGTAAAATAGCCAAGACAAAAACAATGGCAGATAAAAGCAAATCTCGATTTATGACTTCCACTGCACTTTTATAGGTAGGCTCTAGCAAAGTAGCCTGGTCTATCTTGAAAAAATCGCTCCATTTCTGTACAATCCTATCCTTATCCATCTCTTGTGTAGAAGTTATCGTATAGCGACCATTTAAACTACGAGATGTATCCTTGATATAGGTTTGAAAAGTTATAAGCTGAATAGGCTTGGCTTTTAGAAAGGTCGGTATCGTACCAAGTTTATTAGAAATTTTTTTATTACTGTAGACTCCTTCACCATCTGTGGTAAAATCAAGAGAAGAAATCCCAAACTCTTGGTAGGGGAAGGTATCTTTATCAAAAACACCAGACTTGATTACCTCATCACCACTGTCTGTTTTGATGATGGAGACTTTGTACTCCTTTGATACATCCTCAAAAAATCGAAGAACAGACGCTGCAGGTTCGTTAATATCTTTCAAATACAAATCCAAAGAATCTACAGTCTTTCCCATTTCCCGAATCCGAACCGCTTCACGTGTGTAGTTTACATTAAAAACAAAAAAAGTGGTACACAGCAACAGCAGAAACATACAAAGATGACTGATTTTTTTCATAAAAGTACCTCCACTAAAGTTTTCCCTCTCCTAATAGGAGAGGGAAAATTTCACTTAAAATCCATAGAAATATTCTAATCCTGTTGGCGGAATTTTATTAAGGGAAGCTTGAGCCCAAACCTCGGGATCTTCACGATCCTTAGAGATTCTACCTCCATGCTTGACAGTTGCTGTATGAGATCGAGTAGAATGTAAATAATCAGAATATCCAAAAGTTCCTGTCCAACCTACTCCATAGTTCCATTGACCACCATCAACCCATTCTGCTAAAGCATTTGTAGTAGCAAGTATACCACATACCATTAAAGATGCAACACCAATTCTAACTAATTTTCTCATGATTTATTTCTCCTATTATCGAGAGCTGTTCCGTAAAAACAGCTATAGTAATTTATCAACAAGTATCGTAGTCCATTGGACTCACCTTCCTTTCATTTTTACAACTAGCGCATTATATCGGCCATTTCCATGGGAAAACCGTAGCAATGCTGAATAAAAAAGCAAGAACAACTAAAAAGCGAAAAACTTTTTTATTCATACTCTTTCCCTCCTATCTGTATTTTGTATCTATAGTATACCTCTTCTTTACTCTATTTTAAAATTAGTTAACTTTTTTCACACATTATTTTAGTTTTCTTTTTTACTATTCCTGTTACTATGATACAATATTTTTAACTAGATTTTATTATTTGTTAACTTTTTTCACGAAAAGGAGTAAATCATGCGTTATGATTTCGGGAAAGTATATAAAGAAATACGCGAGTCAAAAGGATTGACCCAAGAAGAGGTCTGTGGAAATGTCATCTCAAGAACCAGCCTATCAAAGATTGAAAGCGGCAAGGCAACTCCCAAATATGAAAATATGGAATTTCTTCTCCGTCAAATCAATATGAGTTTTGAAGAGTTTGACTACATCTGCCATCTCTATCAACCGAGCCAACGAACAGAAATCATGCAAACTTATCTTAATATGAGTTCTATCATTGGCAGCAGTGGTCTAGTTGATTTTTTTGAAACATGCCAAAACTATCTCAAGACCCATCATGACCTCCCTATAGAAGAGATCAGGGATATGCTGGAAGTTGTCATTCATATCCGTCAACATGGTACAGAGCAACTATCAGACCAAGTGAAACAGACTATCCAAAAACTGTGGGAAAAAATTGAAAAACAAGATACATGGTATGAAAGTGACCTAAAAATCCTCAATACCATCCTTTTCAGCTTGCCCATTGAACACCTCCATCTCATCACTGGAAAAATCTTGCAACGCTTAGAAGTCTATAAAAACTATCAACATTTATATGACTTGCGAATGACAATTCTATTAAACCTTTCCACACTCTATCTATACAATCAAGATAAAAACATGTGTAAGCAAATCTGCTACACTTTACTGGAGGATGCCAAAAACAAGAAAAGCTACGATATGCTTGCTATCTGCTATGTCCGTATTGGGATTTGTACAGACGATTCTAAACTTATCCAAAAAGGTTTCTCACTTCTGGAGCTGACCGAGGAAACTTCTATGCTGTCTCATCTCAAAAAAGAAGTAGAAACCTATTATCAACCGAAGGAAAGAAAAAAACTTAGCTTCTAAATAAAACCACACAGTGATTTCAGCCTTGAACACAATCAAGTTGAAAGAAACACTGTGTGGTTTTTGAATTTTTGAACGTTCAGAGATTAGCTTTTTGGGCAATTACCTATCAGAATGTCCTTTTACCTGTCAATAATCCTAGAAAATCTTGTCTTTTCAAGTCGGAGAAATGTTTGGTAGAAAGACTTTCTTTTTGAAGTCCATCATCTCTAACCTGTAAATAATAGCTATGTTTGTTTGTTTTGATCGTCAAAAAATCGCCCAATACAAAAACTTTTTTCCAGTTGCGAATCTCAAATTCTTTCATCTCTGATTTTGGAATGCGGATAAGTCCTTGCCGCAAATCACGATGGTGCTCACTTGTGAAAGTCATCCCATTCCCAAGATTTCTTATCAGCAGTTCGTCTGGGGTCACCATCACCAACGCTATTTTAGTTAAGAAAATTTCAACTGCTGGTGGTAAAATCGCCAAATCAAACCAAGGATGTAGGTAGCGATAAGCTAAGAAATAATGAGGCTCTTCACCCAATCCTAGTTGTTTATATAAGTCCTTGACCTTACTATCTAACCTCGCTTCAAAAGACACATCCGAATGCTCTTCTTCCTTCCTCTGATTAACATAACTCACCCAAACTAGGAAACCTATAAAGACTATAATAAATATTCCTGATAAGAGATATTTTAAATTGTAGTTCATTACTTAACCTCCTGATTCACTACTCCGCCTAAAACAGAGGCCTATTTATTTTGAAAATAGTTCCATCACAACTTTAAATAAGACGGGTGTCATCAAAATGAGGATGATTCCTATCACAAATATCATGACTACTCGAAAAAGTTCCTTATTTTTAAACATTTTTCCACCCCTTTTCTAGCTACATCATAATTCTTAACCAAATACAAAGTTAAGAATACCGTTTTTGGTAGCGTTTACATAACTCGTTTCACCTATATTATAAATCAACATATATAACCTGTCAAGCAATTAAAGCAACATATTAGATATTTTCAAAAAGAACGTAACTTCTCAAAGTAACTTCCACTTGACTTGCCGAAGTGGAAATTAGTCTAAAACGGATTTTTATGGTGGAATTAAGTATGAGATGTTTGAGTTAGAAATGAGGCTCACTATGACAAAACATAAACACCTTACCCTTTCAGACCGTAATGATATCCAACTGGGCTTAGAGCGCGGTGAAACCTTCAAAGCTATCGGACAATCCATTCTAAAAGACCCAACTACTGTCTCCAAAGAAGTCAAACGAAACAGACAAGTCCGAGAGTCTACATGCGATAACCGTCCTTGCCCTCTACTCGATAAGGCTACCTTTGTCTGTAATGGATGCCCTAAAAGAAGACAGAATTGTGGCTATAAGAAGATCTTCTACCTTGCTAAACAAGCTCAAAAGCAGTACGAACAAACTCTTGTTGAATCTCGTGAAGGAACTCCTCTCAATTCCAAGACCTTCTGGGACATGGACAAAGTCATTTCTGAGGGTGTTAAAAAGGGACAACACATCTATCATATTCTCAAAACTCACAATCTTGATGTCAGCTCCTCAACTGTCTATCGACACATCCGAAAAGGATACCTATCTATCGCTCCTATTGACCTAGCCAGAGCCGTTAAATTCAAAGAAAGACGGAAAAGTAAGCTACCTTCCATCCCTAAAGAAGCTAAAAAAGGCCGTTCCTATGAGGATTTCCAAAACTATTTAGTCCTTAATCAACTAGACTCTTGGCTGGAAATGGACACAGTTATGGGCAGGATGGGAGGTAAAGTCCTACTTACCTTCAACCTGTCTTTCTGTAACTTTATCTTCGCTAGACTTCTGGATAATAAAACTGCCCTTGAGGTTACCAAACACCTCTATGCCATCAAGAACACTCTTCACCAAGCTGACAAAGATTTCTTCCAACTTTTTCCTGTCATCCTGACAGATAATGGTGGAGAGTTTGCCAGGGTTGATGATATCGAAATGGATGTGCGAGGAGAGAGTAAACTCTTCTTTTGTGACCCTAATCGCTCTGACCAGAAAGGGAGAATTGAGAAAAATCACACGCTGATTCGTGACATTCTACCTAAGGGAACTTCTTTTGACAACTTAACTCAAGAGGACATCAATCTCGTCTGTTCGCATGTCAACAGCGTCAAACGTGCTGCTTTGAATGGAAAGTCAGCCTATGAGCTCTTTGCCTTTACCTATGGAGAAGAGATTCCTAAGCTTCTAGGTATTTCTAAAATACCTGCAGCAGACGTCTGCCAGTCGTCTAAATTACTCCAACATAAAATCTAAAAACTAATCTTCAACCCCATTCAAACGTCTCACACTAACTTCCACCATAGCGGAACTTAATCTGAAACGCTTTCAGATGAGGGGATTTTGTGCGCTCTTTTTTTAGATTCATTTTGGTTACAAAAGCAATAAAATCAAGCATTAGTAAAACCAGTGGAACTTACCCTGACACGGATTTCCACTGGTTTTTAGAATTTTTATCAGACTAAGTTCCACTTGGATTAGCAGTGGAACTTAGTTTGGGAATTTACCTTTTCAAAAAGAAGAATTATAATTATATTTTCACACATAAAAAAGATAGCTTCTGCTATCCTCATACATTCTCTGACTACTTATCCATCAGATATTGTTCTACCTTGAGTGCCATAACTTCATTATTTTCAATTAGATAGAGTACCTTAGCTTTCATATAATAGTCCTTAGCAACAGAGATATCAAGATTTTCTGTTACATTTCCCAACAAGCAATATAAATCTGCTAGCCTAAAGCTACTATGATACTTGTTACAAAATTCAATCATCTCTAATAATAGGGCTCTGGACTTGTCCATCTCCTCCTGTTTCCAAAGGTGGTAACAATAATTGTATTTTATTTTGATATACAACTCAATTTGTTCACGCACACTGGTATCGATTTTTGAAAGAGCTACGGAAACCTGATCATATAGTTGTTCAAATTTCTCCTTATCCTCATCATAGCCTAAGAAAATCAGCAGGGTATTCAAAATATACAAATAATCCACTTTATCAATACTAATCCTACTGAGGATGTCCTCTATTTTTGAAATAGCTAGTTTTAATTGATGTTCACATTGATAAGTTAGAATGGCATCTATCCAGTCTAAATAAATCTTTTCATCAAAAGATAAAGAAGTCTGTTGCTTTCTTTCTCCCTCAAAAGCATATTTCAAAGAGGCATAATCTTGATTTTCCAACCTATATAAACTTTTATTTCTATGTAAAGGATTTTGTAAAAAAGGGTAAGTAATAATCACTTTCGCAACCATACTCACTCAAGTTTAGGATGCCTATAATTAACGCACTATTTCAACTATTTCATATAAGATTTATTCTTATGGATAAAAGATTTTGTAAAATGGGTAGAATCAAAATAATGACATCAATTATCAAAGTAACAAATGGTTCATCAAAGAATTTAGATTGAGATTTCTAATTAATAAACAAATAGAGCCACGAACCTTATTCATCATTCGGGCGAGAAGTAACCCAGTTGCTCCGCAACATGAATAGCTTCCTGTCTACTGGATACTCCTAATTTTGAAAAGATATTTGCAAGATGATTCGAAACAGTTCGCTTACTCACATAAACCTTTTCACAAATATTATCTATACTTAGACCATTTCGAACTAATTCTAATATTTCTATTTCACGTGAAGTTAAAACATCTACCACTACTTCATCTGAAAAAATCTTTCTACCCTGATAAATTTCTATCAAGTTTTGAATTAACTCCACTGGAGCAATACTCTTATCCAAAAATCCCCAGGAACCCATTATCTTAGCACGATACTCATACATTTTTTTACTATATCCAGTTAAGATAACAATTTTAGCAGAACATCCATTTTTAATAATTGTTTGAGCTAAAGATAGCCCATCCTCCTGATACAAACTAGTCAAGTTTATGTCAATCAGAATAATGTCATAGTCATCATAAGGGAAATCCAAGACAGAAGAAAAATCATCCATCAAATCTACCCTTTCAATATCCTCTGATAATTCCAAAATCAGTTTAATACTCTGACTAAACAATTTATGATCATCAATCAACAAAATTTTCATAACATAGCTCCTTATCAATCGGTAGTTCAATAACAATACGAAAAATACCATTCTCATTTAAAGTATCCATTTTACCACCTAAAATACTTAATTTATTTGCCATATTTTTCAAGCCATATCCCAGAGAATGTTCTTTGGTAGAAATCGATTTATTTTCAGAAACTATAAAAATAACATCCTGTTTTATCTCGATTTCTAAAGAAATCTCTCCTTCTTGTGAATATTTAACCGCATTAGTAATTAACTCCTCAACAAAACGGTAGACAATTTTATCATAGGGTGTCATTAAAGAAAATTTAGGTGGAAAATATACCACTACTGAACTTTCTTTATTATATCTTTTCTCAATCCTTTCGATGAGAGCCTGATATTTTTTTGATAGAGGCTCATCTACTTCACTCATAGGCTGGTAATAATCCATTCGTTCTCTGATTCGTTGCACCAGTTCTTCAGTAACAAGATTTATTTGATTCCCAAACATCTCATTTTGACTATAAGCATTGAAATTCTTAACAGCCATTACACTTTGTAAAATTTCATTATGAAGAAATTCTGAAAATTGCTGTTCTACAAACTCATTAGAAAGAAGATGATTAACCATTCTATTTCTCTTCAGAAATAGAATTTCCAGATAATCTTTCGCATTTATCATATCAGATACGTGAAACAATCGAATACATTCTTCGGCAACAATAGCCATAATAAGCAGAACTATATTTAAAATTAAAAAACTTATATTCAAATCAAGTTGAAAACCTATAAACGAAAATAGTAATAATACTCCTATTAGGAAAATTAAGCGTGTAAAAGCCTTTAAATAAGAAAATTTTAATTCATCAATCTTCTTTTTAAAGGACGTAAATATCGTCTTGAAATGTAAAAAAGTTAGAATAGATAATACCTCAACATACCAAAACAAATTTAGAACACTCGCTCCTGTTGTATTAACATACGATACAATATAGGAAATAGGTAAGACAACCGACAAAATCATGACATTTCGTTTTTGATAAGTTAGCACTTTTCGCAACTCTATTTGATAAAAGAGTAATAAAATTAAAGGAACAAATGTAAGGAAAAAGGTTGTGAAAAGCGATAAGAATAGAAACAATGGAAAATGGATAAAGTAAGAAAAAGTGGTAATGATGGTTAAAGCTAGTGAAACATTCATCAATTCTTCCCCAATCTTCTCACCTAGTAAAATTATCGAAAGAGAACTATAAACCAATAAAAATGAATTAATTGGATTCAGTATGTCAAAAAAATGCAACAAAGTGTTACTTGTTCCTTGTTGAAAGATGGCTTGCCAACTGATCAAAGTTAGCAAAAAGATAGTCCATAATTTTAATTCACTATGTCGAAAGGTAGTAAAGTTGCAAACATAGCTGGACACAATCAACAAAATCACAAGTATTACGGAGAACTTTTGCGTGAGACCACTTGCATAATAAATAGGAACTCTATAGTATATGTAGAACATCAAGATCAAGTGATTCAGCAAAGTTAATTGCCACAACCATAATGAATGATTAGAAATGATTTTTACAATTTTTTTCATCATAATCATCTCCCTCTATTTTATAAGTATAGTATAGCATAAAACTAGAATACTATTTAACAGTATCCTAGTTTTATGCTAATTTTTATCGAGAATATGCCAACTTACTTTATAAGTTATAACTAAGTAAATTAGAAAGAGGAGAGCTGCCACTCCTAGATAGGTCACATCAATTGTGATAGTTGTATTTGCAAAGTTTTCAAAGTAACCTAATAAGGACTTGCTTAGAGAAACCGCTAATGGAACAGCAAGTAGCAAGGGAACAAAGAAGTAACTTATAATTTGATGAATAAGTATTTTCTTATTTTGTTTTTTCTTATTTCCCAATAGATATAAGATACGATAATCATTAATGCTGTCTAGTGCACTAGTTGAGATTTGTAGAGATAAAATGCTAAGTGAAATAATAATAAACACAACACTAATAAATATCAATACTAGTACAATGACTCCCATAAATCCTATATAAAGCTCAGATAATCTCACCTTACTTTGATAAGTGAAGTCATTTAATTCTGTACCATCCACCGTAAAGTAATGCTTATCAACCCACTCTTTCATAAATGCTTCAATTTTTCTTTTATCAATATTTTCTTTATATTTAACCACATAAGTTGTAAAGTCTTCGTTTAATTCTTTAATAACTTTATCTGGTACAATAAGAGTCCCCGAATCATTTAATCCTACTGAAGAAAGAAAATAAACAGTATCTAATGGTTGGGATGATGCCAATTTTAAAGAATAACCGCCAATTGATAAATCTTTCTTTTGTAGTAAAAATTCTTGGATTTGTTTAATGGTTCCTTTGTAATTGGCATTTACTAGATAGCCATTATCAGCTAAGTCAATATCTTTTACACCTTGTAGTTTTCTTAGACGATTATAAGTTGAAATTCCTAAAATATGGACTTTTGAATCAGGTAACCCTTTATCGTGCTCCCATAACTGACTAGTATCTATGATATCTTTATAAGTCAGATCACTCGTAAAAGTTGAATAAACATAGTCTTCTTTTACGACATCAAAATCAAAGCCGTCTGCTTGTAATCTATCTTTTACACTCTCGTTTCCATAATGAAACTCATTACCTCTATATAAATTGGCTTGTAAATCATAAGGGGCATAACGATTCAACTCATGGTTCATGGTTGTGTATGAACTGCCACCAAACACTAGTAAACTAAGAGCCAAAGTCAAGGTCATAGATAGTACTGCTAGCGTTACAGAATTGCTGTCCGCTTGTTTGGAAAATTGGCGGATTTTAAATGAGTTTAATTTATTATAATAGAATGAAGATACTTTCTTAACAACTCCAAGTAAGAAATTACTTAAGGTGTTGTAAAATAAAATGACAAAGATCACTAAAATAGATACTAATAAAACTCCCCAGTTTTTCAAAATGGATAAGTGATGATAATCAGAAAAATAAATACTACCAGAGATGATAACAATACTTGAAATAATGAAAATTAACAATTGTAAAATAGAATTTTCTTTAATAATTCGTGATTTTTCAATGCCGTTTTCTTGAATTAAGCTAATGATTGTTTTCTTTCTAAATTTCAAAATGTCCATTAAACCAACTATTAAACTAGTTACCACATAGGAATAGCCCAACAGAGAGAGTGACTTAGGATCTAAAAAGAATAGATTTCCAAAATAATTTGCTATAAAAAACTCAGAAGCAATGTGAGCAAGTAAAATAAGTAAGATTAGCCCAAAAGTAAATCCTAGAACTAGAGCAAAGATATTTACTAACATCGTTTCAAAGAATAGCGTTCCGATAATTTGATATTTTTTCATTCCAAGTGTTGAATATAACCCGAGCTCTTTTTGTCGTCTTCCTAAAACAAAATTTGTAGAGTAAACAATAAGAAAGGCGACAGTACCGAGTATCAAATATGAAATAAGTCCCATGTACTGGCTCATGATTGTCGTCAACATTTCTTTCGCACCCGATAAGCTCTGCATGACAGGATGACTTGGAAGAGCATTAAAGGCGTACAAAAGACTATAAATCAAAGCAAGACTTAAAAAATAAATCGTATAGGTTTGTAAGTTTCTAAATACATTGCGTAAAATTAACTTTGGGTACATAGCTCCCCTCCTATCTTGTTCGTCTGTATATTTCTTCTAGGTATAAGTCGTTTGATAGTCCATTCCGCTCAATATCATCGATAATCTGTCCATCACTGAGAAGAACCATTCGAGACGAATATTTAGCAGCAGCAGGATCGTGAGTAACTAGTAGAATAGTTATTTCAAACATTCGATTAATTTCTTGTAAGAGAGACATGAGATTTTCTGAGTTAGCAGAGTCAAGAGCTCCTGTCGGTTCATCTGCAATCAAGAGTTTGGAATCATCTATTAACGCTCTAGCTGTTGCGACACGTTGACGTTGCCCACCTGATAATTGATTTGGAAATTTATTTTTTAAATTTTGAATAGCTAATTTACCCAAAACATCATTAATTTTATTTTGATATTTTCTAATGGATTTTCCTTGAATTTGAAGTGGTAAAATTACGTTTTCATAAACTGTTAAGGTCTCTACCAGATTATAAGATTGAAAAATATAAGAGATATTCTTAGCGCGATAATCGGCTAATTGGCTTTCTTTTGCTTGAATCATATCAAAATCTTCAAAAACAATACTGCCCGAATCAGGTTTATCAATAGTGGATATACAATTCAATAAAGTTGTCTTTCCACTACCACTAGCCCCCATAATGGCTAAAAATTCACCCTTATTTACTGAAAGGTAAATATCAGATAAGGCATGGACTAAACTTTCGCCTTCTCCAAATGTCTTATTTAATCCTGTTACTACTAGTTGTGGCATTATCGTTTCCTCCATTTCTTTTATATAATTATTATAGCTTGTAGAAAAATCTATTTCATGAGTATTTCGTGCAGAATTGAATCGTAATTGAGGCTTCTTGTCTTTTTCTAGGGCACAATAAAAACCAATACTCCTCAAGAGCATTGGTTAGAAATAATAGTGATAAAACCAATCTATACACTATTTTTTATCATTTCGTTTTTTCATAAAGTATACAATACCAATGATGACTACTCCTAGTACAAGTACAGGAGCATAAAATTCAAGCGTTCCAATAATTCCTTCCATCCGATCCTCCTTTATCAAGGTTCAATCAACCTCTTTTAATAACTCTTCTTTTAGCTGGCTTGATAATATCTTTACATCTGTTAATATTTTTTGTTCTATGTTTTTAATAATAAACAAAGGAAATCTATGTTTAGTTTCTAACAGTGAACATGATTTCTAGTACATCCATGAGAACATGTAAAGCATCGACTACATTTTCCAATCTAAGAGACTATCTCCTGAATTAAAAAGTACGAACCTATTCAACTGCTCTTCAACACTAATATTATCACTAAAAAATTTCAGCTAGTTTTAGATATATCACACATAATGTATTCCTCCTTTTTCCATAATTTTAACAAATTTTAGAACATTTAAAATGAGTAATTTGTGCACTTTTTAAATATCTCTGCTATTTAGATACACAAATTTTTCTTTATTTAAGCAATTAATAAACTTATCAAATCTAAATATTACCTCTTCGTAACTATCGCCCTCTAATTCTATATGGATTCTTAACTCATTCAACTCTCTCTCAACAACATCAATGCAAATTTTATCGGTTATATTCAATTTTGAAAGATTTAACTTCATTTCTTGCTTGTTTTCAACTGATACTCAATGAAAATCAAAAAGCAAACTAGGAAACTAGCCGCAGGCTGTACTTGAGTACGGCAAGGCAACGTTGACGTGGTTTGAATTTGATTTTCGAAGAGTATGAAACCAGTAAATGTTCTGCTACTTGATTTACCGACGCCATCTAATTTATTTGAAAAACATGATAGATTTTTTGTTACATATTTTTCCACGCAACCAGTTTCAGATGGTATTTTAAATAAACTAATATGCTCTGAAATAGCAGACATATTAAAAATAGGATCTGCCCCTCTAGGTCTAACAACTTTACTTTCTTTTAGTTTTTGAAATCCATTTTCCTGAGCATAAGAATAAAACTGTTTGATAATTTCAATTGTAACATGATGAAATTTTAAATACAAATTAATAAACCAAAAGATACAGATTATATATAAACAATGACTAGATAGGTTATTTTTGAAAACCTATCCCTTCTTCTTTTAAAATTTTCTTACTCAAACGATTGATAAACTTATTCACTTTAAATACGATATTCTCATATCTATCGCTCTCTAATGCTATCTGTATACTTAACTCATTCAACTCCTTCTCAGCAACATCAATGCCAATTTCCTCAGTTATATTCATTTTTTAAAGATTCAACTTCATTTTTTGCTTGTTTTCAATTGAAGACAACAAATATTTTGCTACTTGATTTAATATTGATATTCTTTCTTGCAAAACATTAATTCTCAATTCAGACGCTACCAATTTATAAACTAGATTATCCTTAATTGTAATATAAGATTACTTCTCCGTATCCAGCTCAAGTAAAGTATACATTTCCTCAATCTTTTCCTTGATCATCTCCACAGTTGTTTTTCTGCGGAATGGAATAGTTTGATTTTCAGAGCTGAATTGGCGAATTGGCGAATCAACGTTCTACCTTTCATATAGCGATTTTTCTCAGCATCATCTTTGTGATAGATATAGTAGGAGCTAGTTTCCCTGATGAATACCAAACTTGACCTTGATGTAAATGCCATCATCCACTACTTTTTCGATTTGATTGTACAAAGAATTGCTTTCATTGAAAATAATCAAATAGAAATTTCTATGGGCAATTTTACAGAATTTGAAAATCAAAGAAATAAAAAAGAGTAATATAAAAAATAACAAATTACTCCTTGAAAATTAATTGAATAAATTACTGATTAATCCTTTTTATATTTTTGATAAGTAAAGGGTTTATAAAAACTATCTCCTTGAATCAAATAGAAGCTAAGTTCTGTCCTTGCTCTCACTAGTATACTGCTGCTCAACATACAGCCCAACCAACATTTAACACATGTAATTCAAGCTCATCATCTGAATATTTACTAGTACTCAATGAAAATCAAAGAGCAAACTAGGAAACTAGCCGCAGGTTGCTCAAAGTACAGCGTTGAGGTTACAGATAAAACTGACGTGGTTTGAAGAAATTTTCGAAGAGTATAGGTAGTTTGCACCAAGTTATAAAAATTACCAGAGACTATCAAAAACTCAATTTCAGGAGAATATAAAGTAAATCTTCCCACAAAAAAACGCATCATATCAAGATTTTTGTGTGAACACTTGATATGATGCGTTTTTCTAATTTTAAAGGCTTTTTGCCCAACCTCTTTACATCTTATTCTGCTAGTTAGTTCTTAATACCAGCCGTTGTTTAGCCAGAAGTTTTTAGCGGCTGACCATGAACCGTAACGTCCTGCAACGTAGGCATCTGCTACACGTTCTTGGTTTTCAGCTGAGTAGTCACCGTTCAAGTATGAATCTGTCAATTGGTAACGTCCGATGTAACGTCCGTTTGTAGCTGTGTAGCTGCCGCCTGATTCTTTTTGAGCGATCCATTCTTTAGCTTCTGCTTCAGATCCGCTTACAGTTGCAGCTGGTGCTGAAACTTCTGTTGAAGCTACTGTTTCTTCTGCTACAGGAGCGCTTGCTACTGGAGCTTCTTCTGCTACTTCTGTAGTTTCTGCTGCTGGAGCTGAAACAGTTTCATCTTGAGCAGCTGGTGCTGCATAAGTAGCTGGCGCTGGTGTTGCAACAGGCGCTACAGGACCATCGATAACCAACTCTTGACCAACATAAATCAAATGAACGTTGTCGATGTGGTTGTTTTCTGCCAATTTCTCAACAGTTGTGTTGTGAGTTTCAGCGATTTCTGAAAGTGTATCACCTTCTTTAACAGTGTAAGTTGATGATTCTTGAGCAGATACAAATGATGGAGCAAATACTGCAAACAAGGCAGCTACTCCTGCAAGAGTTGTTTTAATCTTTTTAGTTGTTGATTTCATATTCGAAAATTCTCCTTCTTTCTATAGTTCTATCATACCCTTTAAATATTACTGTTTCTTGACACTTTTATGTAGAAATATTACAAAATTATTTTTTATTTCCCTAAATAAGGTATTTTTTGTCATAAAAGATACTATTTTTATGCCATTTGAGGTATTAGAAAGGTTTTCATCCACAATTAAAGTCAAGACCTTCATTCTTTGATATAATAGAGATAAGAATTTTTATAAGGGGAAACTGATGAAATCACTTCGTTTTCAATCTGTCTTTGATATCATCGGACCAGTTATGATTGGCCCATCTAGTAGCCATACTGCTGGTGCTGTTCGTATTGGGAAGATTGTCTCTTCCATTTTTGATGATACTCCGACAGAAGTCGAATTCCAACTATTTAACTCATTTGCCAAGACCTATCGTGGTCACGGGACAGACCTAGCCCTTGTTGCAGGTATTTTAGGCATGGATACAGATGATCCTGAAATCCCAAACAGTCTGGAAATTGCCCACAAGCGTGGCATCAAGATTGTCTGGACCATTCAGAAAGACAGCAATGCTCCTCATCCAAACACCACTAAAATTACCGTCAAAAATTCTCACAAGACCATCAGTGTGACTGGTATTTCTATCGGTGGAGGGAATATTCAGGTCACCGAACTCAATGGCTTTGCTGTCTCTCTCAATATGAATACACCGACTATCATCATTGTTCATCAAGATATTCCAGGTATGATTGCCCTTGTAACAGAGGCTCTTTCACGCTATGGTATCAATATCGCCCAGATGAATGTTACTCGTGAAAAAGCTGGTGAAAAAGCCATTATGATTATCGAAGTCGACAGTCGCAACTGTGATGAGGCCATCGAAGAAATTCGAAAAATCCCTCATCTCCACAATGTCAATTTCTTTAAATAGGAGGAAGCATGTTTTATTCTATCAAAGAATTGGTTGAGCAAGCAGATCTAGACTTTCAAGGAAATGTCTCAGAACTTATGATTACAACAGAGTTTGAATTGACAGGTCGCGAACGTGAAGAAGTCCTCCTTCTCATGGAACGCAATCTGGAAGTCATGAAAGCCTCTGTCCAACTTGGCCTCAATAAAAATAAATCTCGTAGTGGCCTGACAGGTGGAGATGCTGCCAAGCTGGACCACTACATCAAAAACGGAAAAACTCTGTCGGATTACACGATTCTGTCTGCTGCCCGAAATGCCATTGCAGTCAATGAACACAATGCCAAAATGGGCTTGGTCTGCGCTACTCCAACCGCTGGAAGTGCTGGCTGTCTGCCTTCCGTTCTCACTGCTGCTATTGAAAAATTAGACCTCAGTCACGAGCAACAGCTGGATTTCCTCTTTGTTGCCGGTGCCTTTGGACTAGTCATCGCAAACAACGCCTCTATCTCGGGTGCTGAGGGCGGTTGCCAAGCTGAGGTTGGTTCAGCCTCTGCTATGAGCGCTGCCGCCTTGACTCTAGCTGCAGGCGGAACACCTTATCAGGCCAGCCAGGCTATTGCCTTTGTCATTAAAAACATGCTAGGCCTCATCTGTGACCCTGTTGCCGGCTTGGTTGAAGTTCCCTGTGTTAAACGTAATGCCATGGGAGCTAGCTTTGCTTTTATCGCAGCAGATATGGCCTTGGCAGGTATCGAATCTAAAATCCCTGTGGATGAAGTTATCGATGCCATGTACCAAGTAGGAGCAAGCATGCCAACTGCCTTTCGTGAAACAGCTGAAGGTGGGCTCGCTGCCACCCCTACTGGTCGTCGTCTCCAAAAAGAAATTTTCGGAGAATAAGCTTATCAAATAGGAGAAATCATGACCTCTATCACAGCTATCTTTTTCGATCTGGATGGAACCCTCGTTGACAGTTCTATCGGGATTCACAATGCCTTTACCCATACCTTTAAGGAGCTGGGGGTGCCTAGCCCTGATGCCAAAACGATTCGTGGTTTTATGGGGCCGCCTCTTGAAAGTAGTTTTGCGACCTGCCTGCCTAAAGAACAAATTTCTGAGGCTGTGCAGATATACCGATCTTACTATAAGGAAAAAGGCATCTATGAAGCTCAACTCTTTCCTCAGATTGTAGACTTGCTTGAGGAGTTGTCGAGCAAATATCCTCTTTATATCACCACTACAAAGAATGCCTCTACCGCCCAAGATATGACTAAGAACTTGGAAATTCATCATTTCTTTGATGGCATTTATGGTTCCAGCCCTGAAGCACCCCATAAGGCAGATGTCATTCGCCAAGCCTTGCAGACACATCAACTAGCACCAGAACAAGCCATCATCATCGGTGACACTAAGTTTGATATGCTAGGAGCTCAAGAAACAGGCATTCAGAAGTTGGCCGTCACTTGGGGATTTGGAGAACAATCAGATCTACTAGACTATCAACCTGATTATATGGCCCACAAACCCTTAGAAGTTTTGGCGTATTTCCAATAACATAGACTGGGCAACGACTCCATTTCAGAAGAAAATGAAGTAAATCTCTACATAACAAAACGCATATTACCAAGGTTCATTTTGTACTGACCTGATAATATGCGTTTTTCTTTTTTATTCAACGTGGGTTGTTTGATTGGCAAAGGCGATAATGGCTTGCTTCAACTCATCTCCACTGAGAGTTCGGAACTCTTCAATTTTTTGGTCGATTGCTTCTAGAGGCATAACATTAACCTTACCAACGAAAATCTTATCCATAACTTGGTTATCAACCAATTCGGTCGATACCAAGAGTTCTTCGTAGAGTTTTTCACCTGGGCGAATACCAACTTCAACGATTGGAATTTCGCTTTCAGTGTGTCCACTTAGAAGCACCATTTTCTTAGCCAAGTCATAAATCTTGACTGGTTTGCCCATATCAAGGATAAAGACTTCTCCATCTTTGGCATAAGCACCAGCATGGATAACCAAACGGCTAGCTTCTGGAATAGTCATAAAGTAACGGGTCATGCGGAAGTCTGTCACCGTTACAGGCCCACCTTCAGCAATCTGACGTTCAAAGACAGGAATCACACTACCACGGCTACCAAGAACATTCCCAAAACGAACTGCACAGTAGGTTGATTGGCTACGTTGATTAAAGCCAGTGACAATCAACTCAGCCACGCGCTTGGTTGCTCCCATAACATTTGGTGGATTAACCGCCTTATCTGTCGAAATCATAACCATCTTAGGTACTTTGGCTTCATCAACAGCCTTAGCAACATTGTAGGTTCCACGGATATTGTTTTTGAAGGCTTCTTTTGGATTGCGTTCCATCATCGGAACGTGCTTGTGGGCAGCCGCATGATAAACAATAGCTGGCTTGTACTGCTCAAAGACTTGTAACAAACGATCATAGTCTTGAATATCGGCAATAACTGGTACATAATCAATCCCTTGGAACTTACGAATCAATTCATGATAAACAAGGTAGATTGAGTTTTCCCCATGACCGAGTAAGACAATGCGTTCAGGATTGAAACGGCTAACTTGGCGACAGATTTCAGAACCGATTGAACCTCCAGCACCTGTAACCAAGATTGTTTTTCCAGTTAGTTCTGTACCCAGACGCGATTCGTCAAGACGAATTTCCTGACGCCCCAAAAGGTCTGTGATATCAATCTTCTGGAATCCTCCACCTGCTTGGTGAAGTCCCTGAACAACTGTTTCAACCTTAGGCATCTTGTAACATTTGACACCCAGCTTATTACACATCTGCAAGATACGTTCATATTCTGACGGGTCAAGCGACGGAATCGCAACGATAACACGCTCGATTTGGTGGCGTTTGGCTAATTCCGGCAGATTATCATAAGAGCCCAAAACAGGGATACCACCGAGTTTTTGACCCTTTTTCTTTTCATCATTATCCAAAATACCAACAAGTTCTAAATCACTGGTTGGGTGTTGGTAGCTGTTCATAAAGAGGGCTCCGCCATCACCAGCACCAATCAAGAAGGTACGACGGTGTTCCCCATCACCACTTCCTTTTTTGCGTTTGGAGTAAATTAACTGCCAAGTAATCCGTGGCAATAAAATCAAGAAGGTACTCAACAAGATAAAGAGAATGATAAAACGGATTGAAAATAGAGGTAAGAAGGCATAGCAGATACTATATGACAAGACACTGCTCGCAGTCACACCAAAAAAGATTTTCATAAAATCCGTAATCTTGCTGTAACGACTAATACTAGCGTTCAACCCCCAAAATCCAATCATCAATTGATAAAACAGGAAGGCCAAACTCGTATAGATAATGTAGTCAACAGGTGCTGGATTAATCAATCCGTAGAATAAGATATAAGATACAATGATGGAAACCACCATACTGAAAATATCAAATATGCCCCAGAAGACTTGTTTTTGTTGTTTATTTAAAATTTCCACCAGATCAATCACATAATCTGTGAGTTTTTTATTCATAGAAATTTACTCCTCCTTAAAAGAGCTGAATAGTTATATTGTTATTATAACACTTTTTCTCTAGTTTACGATTTGCTACAATCTTTTACTTGCTTTTTCGTAACAGTTTCATAAAAATAAACTGTCGGACAAATCCTGGACAAAGGGCAACAACCATCTGAATCGCAACACTCTTGGCATATTCCAGGTAAGAAATTTGCCCTCTCTTCAGCATGCGCTGACGAGCTTGACGATAGAGTTTGAGGTAACGCAGTCCCCCACGACGCTCAAACATTCCTGCTCCAACACGAACCTTACACAAGATTTGATCCAGATTTCCAGTCTTGGCTCCTGCAGCAATCATATTGAGCCAGAGGAGGTCATCCTCCATATAAAGGCCATCCTCATAGTTGCCTGCCTTGAGAACCATGTCCTTCTTGAACATGACTGTCATATGGTTAAAGGCACTTCTCATTCTTTGATAAGCTACAATATCTGCATGCTGGGTTGGAACACGACGGTAAGAAACAATCTCATCAGGATTGTCAATAAACTCTGCAATATGGCCACCTAATAGGTCGAGCTTGTCCTTCTCCATTAGCTGAACCTGTTTCTCAAAACGGTCTGGAACAGCTATATCATCCGTATCCATACGGGCAATAATATCATACTGGCACTGTAAAACACCGTATCGAAGAGCCAGACCCAAACCTTGATTTTCTTCTAAGGGGCAACGCTTCACTGGAATATTAGACTCAGCTTCAACCTGGTCTAATACCTGATAGAGCTCAGGAGTCAAAGGTCCATCCTCAACCAGAACCAACTCACTCGGTTTCAAGGTTTGATTTTGAATACTATTAATGGCATCTCTCAAAAATGTCGGATTTTCCTTTACATAGACCGACATCAAGACGCTGATTTTTTGCTTTTCAAGCACAGTTTTTCTCCAATATATAGATTTCCTTCCACTATTTTATCATAATTTTCAAGACTTTCCCATTTTTATCTTGAAAGCCAGAAACCTTACTTGACATTATAGGGAAAAAGCCTTAAAATAAGCTGTTATTAAAATCAGCTAGAAGAGGTATTTTATGAAAAAGCAATCACTCTTTTTTGTTCCAGGTATTATCCTGATTGGTGTTTCCTTGCGGACTCCTTTTACTGTTTTACCCATTATTTTGGGAGATATTGCTCAAGGACTAGGAGTCGAAGTTAGTTCGCTTGGTGTCTTGACCAGCCTTCCTCTCCTCATGTTTACCCTCTTCTCGCTCTTTTCTACCCGACTGGCTCAGAAAATCGGCTTAGAGCATCTCTTCACCTACAGCCTCTTCTTCTTGACTATCGGTTCTCTCATTCGACTAATCAATCTGCCCCTGCTCTATCTAGGAACCTTGATGGTTGGGGCAAGTATCGCAGTCATCAATGTTCTGCTTCCTAGTCTCATCCAAGCCAATCAACCAAAAAAGATTGGTTTTCTGACCACCTTATATGTAACCTCTATGGGAATTGCAACGGCTCTGGCCTCCTATCTGGCTGTGCCTATTACACAAACCAGTTCTTGGAAAGGCCTTATCATCCTCCTCACCCTGCTCTGTCTAGCAACTTTTTTGGTCTGGCTGCCAAATCACCGCTATAATCACAGACTGGCTCCACAAACCAAACAAAAAAGTCAAACAAAGGTCATGCGTAATAAACAGGTCTGGGCAGTGATTGTCTTTGCAGGTTTTCAATCCTTGCTCTTTTACACTGCTATGACTTGGCTACCGACCATGGCTATCCATGCAGGCCTATCCAGTCACGAAGCGGGCTTACTGACTTCTATCTTCTCTCTGATTAGCATTCCTTTTTCAATGACCATCCCAAGCCTGACAACCAGCTTGTCTACTCGCAACCGTCAGCTCATGCTCACTCTGGTTTCACTAGCTGGCGTGGTCGGCATTTCCATGCTCTTTTTCCCTGTTAGTAATTTCTTTTACTGGCTTGCCAGCCATCTTCTCATCGGAACTGCAACCAGCGCCCTCTTCCCCTATCTCATGGTCAACTTTTCACTCAAGACAAGCGCCCCTGAAAAGACAGCCCAATTGTCTGGTTTATCTCAAACAGGAGGCTATATCCTAGCAGCCTTTGGGCCAACCCTCTTTGGTTACAGTTTTGATTTTTTCCACTCTTGGGTACCAGCTGTAGCTGCCCTCTTGCTCGTGGATATCCTGATGACTGTGGCCCTCTTTACAGTGGACAGAGCTGATAAAATCCTCTAAACTTCTAGTTTCGCCTAGAAGTTTTTTATATAATTAAAAAATCTCTAAATATACCCTACAGTGATTTTCTAGGAATTCTATTTCTTTTATCAGCGATAGCTGATAAATAATTTTGAGGAATAGTAGCAAAATCCATTTGTTTCGGTAATCTATTTCGTCTTAATAATCCATTAGAATGTTCATTGAGACCTCTTTGCCAAGAGGAATAGGCATCCACAAAGTAAAAGTCAATCCCCAGCTCTTCTACCAAGGGATAACAAGCAAACTCTTTTCCTATGTCAGATGTAAAGGTCTTTAGAAAGTCTTTGGGTATCAACCTACACAGTTCTTGAATGGCTGAGAACATAGATTTTGAAGTGCGATCAGGTATCTTAAAGGCTAAATACAAACGTGTCTTTCGCTCGACAAAAGTTGCCAAACACCCTTTACTCTTTCCGCGAGAGGGGACGACCGTATCCAATTCCCAATGGCCGACTGTTTCTCTCGTTTTGACTTCTTTAGGACGTTTGAATATAGAGGTGCCAATGATAAATTTTCCTCGTGTTTCTTGAGGCAATCGACTTTTCCCTTTACATCTTAAAACCGATAGACTAGCGTTAATCCTCCCTGCATAAAGCCAGTTATAAATGGTTTTGAAGGACACCATGGTCTTTTTTTCAAGTTGATAAGGACCATAAATTTGTTCTGGAGACCATGAAGATTATAATCGTTCTTCAATTTCCTACTTCAATTCAGGAGCCCAACTCGATTTTCTTCCCTTCTGCTTAGTCAGTTTCTCATAGTGTGTTTGTGCTACTTGTGCAAAGCAAGTGTCATTACAAGGCCTTAATTCTAGGTAAGTCTCAATCTTAATTCCTTCAGTTATGGTAAGATGGCGGTAGCTCATAGATTTTTCCTGTGTTCTGGTCAGTGTGGTTACTTACAGTTTACACGAGGTTGAACGCTATGAGTTTTTTGAGCATTATATTTTACAATTTATCACTAAGTATGTAAAATAAAGTCAAGGTTGAGGATGAACTTCTCAATCAAAAAATATTTTTAGAGGTGAATAACGATGTCAACACTTAAAGAACAAGCTATTAACTATCTTAACGCAGTATTTAACGAAAAAGATCTTAAAAAAGTTGAAACTTT
Organism: uncultured Streptococcus sp.; assembly: GCA_963541475.1. Classification (GTDB taxonomy): domain Bacteria; phylum Bacillota; class Bacilli; order Lactobacillales; family Streptococcaceae; genus Streptococcus. The sequence goes on from CAUTTK010000005.1 coordinate 45,434, forward strand.
TTGGAAAGACGATATGATCCAACACAACCCAAGCATGCCAAATGGTTTGGATGTCCTTCGTGGATTTATCACATCAGAAGACAATCAAATTTCTTATGAACCAGGTATTGCTATGGAAGAAGGTAATATCGTTGCAGTGCATGGTCGCTATTCAAACTGGTTTGGAAAAACAATGATTGCGGTTGATTATTTCCGTGTTGAAGATGGAAAATTTATTGAACATTGGGATGTCATGCAAGAAGAGGTTCCAGCTAGCGAAGCAGTGAATGGAAATGCCATGTTTCCAATTAAGTAATGAAAGGGAGTAAAAGCAGATGAAACTTGAAGGAAGAACAGCTGTAGTACGTTTTGAAACAGGGTTTCAATTTCAATTAGAATACCTGGCAGACAATAAGATGACTTGGACTAGCCTTGCTGAAGATGGTTTGGGAAGTGAGACAGATAGGATTTATACAAAGGAATTGACAGATGACCTTATCAGTGTTAGCTGGATTGAGTCAACTGGAAATTCTATCACACATCATATCAATCTTGCAGAAGGGACAGTTTGGGCGTTCATGTCTTGGAATGATCCAGACGCCTTTGGACAACGACAAACATTGACGCATTCAGGCACATTTGAATTTATTAAATAGGAGAAGTACAATGGCACAAATCACAATTTTTGGACAAGGAAATATGGGGCAGGCAATTGCTAGTCGTTTTGAAAAAGCTGGCAATACGGTTAATTTCATTACAAAAGACCAAGAAGCAGCTTCTTTTGGGGAGATTGTTGTCTTGGCAGTCCCTTATGGGGCAATTGAAGGCATTCTTTCAACTTATGCTAGCCAATTGGCAGGAAAAATTATAATTGATATTAGTAATCCAGTTAATTTTGATACCTTTGATGACCTAGTAGTTCCAGCTGATTCTTCAGCGGCTGCACTGATTCAAGAAAAATTGCCAACTAGTTTTGTTGTGAAAGGATTTAACACGACCTTTGGAGCAAGCTTGGCGACAGGAAAAGTAGCAGATCAAGCTATGACGACGGTTTTACTAGCCTCAGATTATGCTGATGCCAAGGCAAAAATTGAAGAAGTTTTGTCTGGAAGTGACCTTCGTGTCAAAGATGCAGGTAGTTTGAAACGCGCTCGTGAATTAGAAGCAATGGGCTTTTTACAAATCAGCTTAGCAGCGAGAGAACAAGTTTCTTGGACAGGTGGCTTTGCAGTTCTAGATTAATGAGCTTGGCAATAGAGGTAAAATTTGTCAACTTATTGGATGAAAAATAGAAATGAATTTGGGACAAAAAGATTTCGATTTTTGAAAATCTTTACTATTAAGCTATTTAAATAAATGGTTTAAATTAATAAAAAAGCGACCAAACGAAGTTTTCTGGTATTTAAACTTCCAAAAGCCAACTGTACTGTTGGCTTTTGATCATGAGGAAGCCAAGAACACTATCGCTCAAGCTCTTGCAGCTAGCGACCTAGTGATCAAGGACGCAGGCAGCCTGAAACGGGCTCGTGAACAAATCACCTGGACTGGTGGTTTCGCAATCTTAAACTAATTAAATAATAAACACAATTAAACTAAGAAGGGATTAAGCAACTAATTGTTGCTTAATTCCTTTTTGCTTTGGGCCAAACATTTTTGTTATCATATATAAAAATTTTATACATTCCTCTTGACAGGGCTTTCTTTTAGATGTACAATGTATGTGTAGAAAAATTATATATAAAAATCTTACACATTAGAAAAGGAGGTTCCCCATGTACTTTCCAACATCCTCTGCCTTGATTGAATTTCTCATCTTGGCCGTACTGGAGCAGGATGATTCTTATGGTTATGAGATTAGCCAAACCATTAAGCTGATCGCTAATATCAAAGAATCTACACTCTATCCTATCCTAAAAAAATTGGAGGGCAATAGCTTTCTGACAACCTATTCTAGAGAGTTTCAAGGTCGCATGCGCAAATACTACTCCTTGACAAACGGTGGTATAGAGCAGCTCGTGACCCTAAAAGATGAATGGGCACTTTATACAGACACCATCAATGGCATCATAGAAGGGAGTATCCGCCATGACAAGAACTGAATACCTGACTCAGCTAGAACTCTATCTCAAAAAACTGCCTCAGGCTGACCAAATCGAAGCCATGGACTATTTCAGAGAACTCTTTGACGATGCTGGAGTCGAGGGAGAAGAAGAACTCATCGCTAGTTTAGGAACTCCCAAAGAAGCGGCCCACGAAGTTCTCTCCAATCTTCTCGATAAAAAAATCAATGAGGCACCCGCTCAAAAGAATAATCGACAAATTTTGCATATCGCCTTGTTAGCTCTCCTTGCGGCACCCATCGGTATTC